>PBIX01000009.1 GCA_002720975.1 Planctomycetota bacterium
CCCGGCACAAGTGTGCCACCCATGCTCGCGCCGGTCTGCACGACCGTGGCCTCTGTCACATTGATGTTCCCGAGGGGAATCGTGACCGGAATGCCGCCCACGTACAGAGAGTCGGGGTTGTACGTACGGAACGTGTTGAACAGGAGTGTGACGTCCACCGATACCGTTCCGCTCAAACCGCCCAACAGGTCGACGTTGGTCCCCGAGAGGCTCATGGTGAGGGCGCCCTGGTCGAGGCTCATGCTGAACACGCCGGAGGATGCGCCGGAGAAGTTGGCCAGATTGTCGATGGTCGTGTTCATGGTGACGACCTCGTTGCCACTTCCCCCAAACAGGCCGTTCACCGTGCGTGTGCCGCCAGGGTTGGTGGCTGCGTCATAGTCGCCAATCACGGAACCCGCCAGGTCGGTTTCCAGGTCGGCGTACACTGATGACGAACTCAGGACCTGATCGATGACGAAGTCGAAGTCCTGGGCCGCGGCGGGGAGCGTGAGGGTCAAGCAGGGGAGTAGGCGCAGCAACATATCTTGAAGGATTAGGGGGGTAGGGAGACGGGGCCTCGGCCCAACTTTACCACTGCACGGCCAGGATGGGGCGCTGGGCCTATTCCCGTCCCTGCGCGGTGCGCACGAAACGCCTCATGACCTCTCCAGCGGGCTCCACCCGATGGATCGCCCCCGCGCTCTTGCCCGCCTGGAACACATCCCGATAGGAGAGCCCGCGTTGGGACGAGCGCTTCAACCGGCGCAACGAGCGCAGCGTGTAGAACGTGCGCATCCAATGCTTGGTGCGCGGATGGCGCAGGAGCCAGCTCGCGATGGGGCCGGCGTTGGTTCCAAGACGCTCAACGAGAGGAGTCTTGATCACGGAGCAGGGCACGCCCGAGAGCTTGTCGGTGAGCACGATGTCCTCTTCGTCAGCCTCGATGATGGCCCTGTGGTAGTCGGCGTGGACCTCGCATTCGGCCGTCGCGATGAAGCGCGTCCCCATCTGGACGCCGTCGTAGCCCATGTCCAGCGCGGCCTTGAACCGGGTCCCATCGCCGACGCCTCCGGCAAGGACCAGGGGGACTCCCAGGTCCGCCAGCTCCTCGTGCAGTTCCTCGGGGCTGCGATCCCCCGCATGCCCGCCCGCCCTGCGGTTGACACAGATCAGGCCGTCCACCCCCTCTTGCAGGGCCTTCTCGGCCCAGCGCCTCTCGGTGACGTCGTGGTAAACGATCCCTCCGCAAGCGTGCACCGCATCCACGACCCAGCGTGGGTTGCCGAGGGCCGTCACGAAGAACCGCACCCCTTCTTCCAGGGAGATGTCGATCCACTCGCGCATGCGATCTTCGTAGCGCTTGACGGATTTCTCGACAATCGCGTTGAGGCCTATGGGCTTGTCCGTGAGGTCCTTGATCTCCCGCAGCCCCGCCCGGAACTCCCGGCCGTGCACGTAGGTCAGGGAGATCGGCTGGACGATGCCGATGCCTCCTGCCTCACTGACCGCTGCGACCAACTCCGGGTTGCTGCAGGGGTACATGGCCCCGCAGATGATCGGATAGTCGATGCCCGCCTGGAGCGTGAAGGCCGTCTTGATGGGGGGGGGAGCCTCTGCGGTCATCGCTTGGCCTCCTCGGGTCGCCGGCCGATGAGCCAGTGCACGGTGGTGACGGCCACCTGCTCGCCGCTGGGGTCGCACAGGAGCGCCTGCACCTGCAGGGTCTGATCCTCTTCGGAGGCGGCTATCTCTTCAAAGGCTGGACAGGTGCAGGTGGCGCGCAAGGTGCCGCGCGCCTTCTTCAAGTAAGAGGTCTCGATCTTCGTGACGATGCCGCGCAGGTGGGGCGGGAGTCCTGCGAGCATCGCCAGGCCGCTCGACAGTTCACCCAGGTTGGAGAGGGCGATGGCGTGCACGCTGTTCAGGTGGTTGCGAACCTTGCGTCGGTCGGGCAGGTCGAGGACCGCGTGGCCCGGTTCGAGCTCCACCACGTTCGCGCCGATCGACCCCGAGTAGGGCACGCCGAATCCGATCAGGCGCGAGAATAGCCAGCGTCCACCGGGTATGCCGGACAGTCGCTGCCAGAGGGGCAAGATGCGGGCGGGGTCCACGGGGGCAGTCTAGGCTCTGGGAGCTTCGCTGCACGCACACACTTTCTTGAGGCGTGCTGGTGAAGAGGGGGCTGTGCCCAAGCGCCCCGGGGTTGAGAGCGAGGCGGAGTCCGTTACGCCCGCGCAGGATCGGGGGCCACATCCGAGCCCGGTGTAGCGAGGCAGGATTGAAGCAGCGCCTCGAGCTGGTCGTAGTAACCCTGGGGGCGGAAGTCCCGTTCGACCCGCTGCCGGCCGGCCTCGCCCACCTCGCGGCGGAGGTCGGGGTCGGCCAGGGCGTGGTCAATGGCGTGGGCCATGGCGTCCACGTCCCGGCGCGGAATACCCCAGCCTCCCACCCCTTCTGTCAGCCACTCGCTGACCCCGCCCACTTCAAAGGCGACGACAGGCACCCCGTGGGCCATGGCTTCAATGCCCACCAGGCCGAAGGGCTCGTCCCACACGGAGGGAAAGACCACCAGGTCGGCCCGCGTGTACAGGTGCTCAAGCGGGCCCGCGTTCAGCCAGCCCGTGAAGTGGACGCGGTCGCCGAGCCCCTCGTCCGAGGCTTTCTGCTGCAGCCACTCCGCGGCTGGGCCGGACCCGGAGATGACGGCTCGGAAGGAACCCGTCACCTTGGTCAGGGCGGTCAGCAGGAAATCGACGCCCTTGTCCGGGAGTGTCAGTCGCGCGGGGGTGAAGAGCACGGGCTCGACCCCAGCGGCCAGGAACTCGCGCGTTGCCTCCGGGAGGTCGGCGTCCTGCTCTGTGCCCTGCCCGTCGGTTCCGGCCTGGGTGCAGTAGGGCAGGATCGCGATCTGCTCTTCGGACATGCCCACGGCGATCAGCTCATCGGCCATATAGCGCGAGCCCACCAGCAGTCGTTGGGAGCGCGCCGACAACTGCAGCTCGCGCTGCTTGGTGCGTAGGCGGCTGGTGGGACCGAGTACGTCGCCCCGCGAGTGGGCCACGGTGAGTCCGTCGCAACTCTCCCCGAACCAGTGGCGCGTCAGGCAGCCCATGCCCATGGGCTCCGTGCAGGGCTGGCCCGCTATGAGCATCTTGTTCAGGCCTGGGCAGAATAGCGTGTGGTCCTGCACGAAGCGCACCAGGGGCGCGGTGCCCAGCTGCTCTTCGATCACCCAGGGTGCACAGGGGGTCAGCTGGAAGATCAGGTCGGGCCGGAGCTCTGCCAGTCGCGCACGCAATCGCCTGCGATCCCTGGCATCGGGCGTCAGCTCACCCAGGGGCTCGAACAGCTCAAAGGAGAGGCCGGGCTCGGGGTAGCCCTCGCCCGTACCGTGCAGGACCGTGACCTCGTGGCCGCGGGCCGCCAGCTGTCGCGCGGTCTCGAGCGCATAGCGCTCCGATCCTCCGATCAGGCGCCAGTGTCCAATCCCCAGGAGCAGTCGCATCGTGGGGGCCAACCTAACACTCGGGTGGACGTGATCCGAGGCCGGATCAGCTGCCGATGGTCATCAGGAACTCGGCGTTGACGCTGGTCTTGCGCATCTTCTGGATGAGCATCTCCATGGCCTCCACCGGGTCGAGCTCGTTGAGCACCTTGCGCAGCATCCAGATGCGCTCGATCTCCTCGGGTGTGAAGAGCAGCTCTTCCTTCCTCGTGCCCGAGCGGTTGATGTCGATGGCCGGGAAGATGCGTCGGTCGGAGATGCGCCGGTCGAGCACGATCTCCATGTTGCCCGTGCCCTTGAACTCCTCGAAGATCACCTCGTCCATCTTGGAGCCGGTCTCGATCAGGGCCGTGCCCAGGATCGTCAGGGAGCCACCATTCTCCATGTTGCGCGCGGCACCGAAGAAGCGCTTGGGGAACTGCAGGGCCGTGGCTTCCAGGCCGCCGGAGAGCAGCTTGCCGTTGCTGGGTGCCTCGACGTTGCAGGAGCGCGCGAGGCGCGTAATGGAGTCGAGCAGGATGACCACGTCGGAGCCGGCCTCCACCATGTTCTTGGCACGCTCGATCACCCGCTCGGCTACCTGGATGTGGCGCGCGGCGGGCTCGTCGAAGGTGGAGCTCACCACCTCGACCTTGTCACCCTTGACGCTGCGCTCGAAGTCCGTGACCTCCTCGGGGCGCTCGTCCACCAGCAGGATGATCAGGTGCGCGTCCGGGGCGTTGGCCACCACGGACTGGGCCAGCATCTGCAGCAGCACGGTCTTGCCCGTACGCGGGGGCGCCACGATCAGGCCCCGTTGGCCGCGGCCCACGGGGGTGATCAGGTCCACGATGCGCATCTCGAGGGGATTGTCGGCAGCGCCCTCGAGGATGATGCGCTCCTCGGGATAGAGGGGCACGAGCTCCTTGAACGGCGCGCGGCCATTGGCCTCTTCGGGATCGGCTCCGTCGATCATCTCCACGTCATGCAGGCACAGGTACTTCTCGCCCTCGCGCACGGGGCGCATGGGACCACGCACCGTCATGCCCTGGATCAGGCCGTATCGCTCGCGTAGCTCCTGAGGCACGAAGACGTCCTCCTCGGCGGGGATGTAGTCCCGGGAGTGGGTGCGCAGGAAGTAGTGTCCCTTGCCATGTTCATCCAGCACGCCCTCGGTCATCACCGGGATGCGGGAGTTCAGACGTTGGGTCGTGATCTCCCAGATGGCGTCTCGACGGTTGCGACCCACGAAATCGGCCATGCCCTCTTCTTCGGCGACCACGTGCATCTCGTTCAGGTTGGCGGCCAGGAGGTCCGCGTGGTCCACAGGGCTCGGCTTGCCGCGACCCTTGGCCTTGGGCAGACCCTTGACCAACTCCTTGTACTCGTCCTCGCTCAGGCTGGCCGGCAGGGCGTGGAAGTCGATGAACACTCCACCCGGCTTGTTGGGCTTGGGCTTCTGGTAGGAGTGGCCGTGGGCCTTGGGCTTGTAGGGGCGTTTGGTCTTGGTCTGGGCCATGGGCCGATAAGGGGGTCAGGTCAGGCCCAGCTGGGCCCGCAGTTGATCGACGGCGTTGTCCAAGTCGTGGTCACTGCCGTCGTTGGCGACCACGAAGTCTGCGCGTTCGCGCTTGTGAGAGAGGGGGATCTGGGTGGCCTCGCGACGGGAGACTTCGTCGGCGGGCCATCCGCGCTGTCGCGTGGCACGCTCTTGGCGCAGGGCCGCCGGAGTGTCCACGAAGACGAGGTACCTGCAGCGACTGGCGAGCCCATGCTCACCGTCGTTTTCGAGAAGCAGGGGAACGTCGAGCACGATGGGCTCGGCGCCAGCGGTCTGCGCCTCGATCAGGGCTTGCCCAATCCTCGCACGAACCCGCGGATGGATCCAGCCCTCTAGGGTCTCTCGTAGGGCCGGATCGCCAAAGACCTGCTTGGCGATGATCTCCCGGCGCACCTTTCCGTCTCCATCCAGGACATCGGGACCAAAGGCCTCCACAAGCAGAGGAGCCAGCTGGGGCCGGTCCAGGGCCTCCCGGGCTATGGCATCGGCCTGGATCAGGCAGCCGGTGGGCCCGGCGAGACGCATCCCGACCCGTGTCTTGCCGGCCGCCACCCCCCCCAGGATTCCCAGGATCAGGGGCTCGGCGTCCCTGGATGATGGAGCGGTGCTGGTCATATAGATGGTGTGGGGGAGGAAACCCGGGTGGATGCCGTGGGTAGGCCCGGCAAGCCCCAACCGGCGGAGGAGCGCTTGGTCGATTCTCGCAGGTGGGGACCCCTGGAACCAGGGACCCGTCCGAGAGGCACCCTTCCCATGCGAATCCGCTGCCACACATTGAACCGTCTCTGGACCCGTCCCGGGTCCTCGACCACTTCTCGTAGGCAAGATCCTAGGGTAGATACGGGCCTGGATGGGTCGAGACGGCGCCCGAGAAGGGGCTTTCGACTTGCCGTGGAGGGCACCTTCGGGTATCTAGATGGCCCCGGAATGGGCTTCCTGCCCGTGTCGAGTCGGCTCCCGGCTCGACGGTCCGCTTCTCAGTGGGTTCCGTGCATCCAATTTACTCCCCCCATGGCTTCGTCCTCACGCGCCCCCTTCGGGATCGCCAGGGACTCCAATCAGGACCTGCCCGCATGAACAAGCGTTCGCAGCGCGGCGCTGCCCGCGTCTCAGCAGCCTGGATGATCGTTGTGATCGTCCTGTTCTTCGTTTCTCTCGGCTTTGCCTACGTGGCCAACCAGGACGCCGAGACCGCACGGTTGAACGCGGCCAAGGCGGAGGCAGATAAGGTCACCGCCGACGCAAGCGCCAGCGTGGAATACGACCTGGCCCGCGACGTATCCAAGGTCCTCGGTTTCTACAACCGGGAGCTTTTGGGTTCGGCCAGTGACGTCACCACGGCGGCCGATGGTCTGAGCAGCCTGCGGGCCGTGATCAATATGCCCGAGTCCGTTCAGGACTACGAGAAGGCCATCCAGCCGGTGATTGATGCACTGCGTCAGAAGGACACGGAGATTTCCAACCTGAAGACTCAACTCACCAACACCGAAGGACGGCTTTCAGCGGCGCAGCAAGCCAACCAGACCATCTCAACTGAGTTGCAAGGCAAGATCAGCAAGGCGGCCCAGGACTACTCGGACCTCGAGCAGCAGGCTGGGGACGAGAAGACGCGCCTTGAGAATGACGTCGCCCAGTTGCGCTCCACCGTCAATCAACTCAACAGCGACCTGGTCACCGAAAAAGGGTCCATCGATGACCTTCAGGCTCAGGCCCAGCGCGATGCGTCCGCAGCGACGACCCGCGCGGCGTCCCTCAACCGACAGCTCAAGATCCTGAAGGAAACTGCGGGTCCCGATGGTGAGGTGCTCGCTGTCTCTCGCGGCTTGATGACCGGCTGGATCAACCGCGGTGCGGCGGATCGCGTCAGCCGTGGCATGGTCTTCGAGGTTCGCACGGGCAACCCCAACCCTGCCAGCCAGGGCCAGACCAAGGGCTGGGCGGAGGTCACGGAAGTTGAGGAGCATCGCTCCCTCGTGCGCATCTTCGACGAGGCGGATCGCTACGACCCCATCGGGGCACGTGACAAGATCTTCAACCCGGTCTTCGATCCCAATGGCGACCGCTACGCGGTGCTCGTGGGACGCTTCTCCGGTGCCTACAACGGTGCCGAGGTGCGTGCTCTTCTCGAGAGTGTCGGGATCACCGTCCAGGACAAGCTCGACCTGACCACCAACTACCTGATCGTGGGCGGCCCGGTCTTTGTTGACGCCGATGGGGAGCCCAGCGAGGAGCCCATCCAGCCTTCAGAGTTGGCGGCGTACCAGGACGCCCAAGCCCAGGGCGTGTACACCATCTCGATCAACGATCTGAGGCAGTACTTCAAGAAGTAGCGCTCAAATGCACTCAAGGCTCTTTGGATGCTGAGTCCAAGGCGCCACAGGGTATTCTGGAGGGGCGGGCCATTGGGCTCGCCCCTCCTTTTTTGATAGGTCTGGCCCTACGAGCCGCGCCTGCCCCCCAGCCCTGTTCGTCGCCCCCATATGGTCGAGCACGTTTCCGAGAAGATCGAGAGCGACGAGGATGATCGGCGCATGACCCTCGGGGAGCACCTCGAGGAGCTGCGTATGCGGTTGTTCCGTTCCGCTATCGCGGTGGCAGTGGCCTTCAGCGTCTGCTGGGCCTACCGCACGCCCCTGACGGATCTGGTGTTTGAACCGTATGCACTCGCCGCCGAACGGCTCAACGCAGATCTGGATCAGCGTGCGACTGAGGCCATCTCCCTGGCAGAAGCGGAGACCGCTCCAGCCCCGGCTCTGGGAGAAGAGGAGTGGCGCGAGTGGTACGAGGAGGCGGGCTATCCAGAGGTGAAGACCCTTCGAACCGACTTGCGCGTACCCGATCGGATGAAGGGGGACGCGGCCTCCCACGGGTTCATCTTCGTCTTGAAGATGTGTCTGTTTGTCAGCTTGTTTCTGGCCGGCCCCGTGGTCCTGTGGCAGGCATGGATGTTCGTTGCGGCGGGCCTCTACCGCAAGGAGCGCGGAGTCGTGTACCGCCACTTCCCATTCTCGACGTTGCTATTCCTGGGCGGCGTGCTGTTCGGCTACTTCGTCATGGTGCCCAACGCCCTGTACTTCCTGGCACGCATGACCCTGACGCAGGTCCAGTACTTTGAGAGCGTCGGCAACTACTGGTCGTTCTTCGTGACCCTGACTTTGGCCCTGGGCTGTGTATTCCAGCTGCCCGTGATCATGATGGCCCTGATCAAGATCGACATCGTGGCGCCCGCGACCTTTGCGAAGTTCCGACCACACATGGTCGTCGGCTCCTTGTTCTTCGCCGCGCTTATCACCCCTCCAGACCCCTACACCCAGATGATGATGGCCGTGCCCATCGCGATCCTCTACGAGGCGGGTATCTGGATCGGCCGTTTGGTGGCTCCCAAATCGGTAGTCGGCTCGGACCAATGACCGTTCGCGGATGTCGGGCCGCGGCTCTGGCCGTTGGAGATGAGCTGCTCGATGGCTTTCAGGCTGACCTGAACTCCCCGGCCCTGGCCCGCTTTCTCGGGGAACGCGGGTGGAGCCTGGAGCGCGTTCATGTGGTGGGCGATAGGGAGGACGTTATCGCCGCGGCCTTGGTGGAGCTGGCCCGGGACCATGCCCTGGTGCTGGTGAGCGGTGGTCTGGGGCCGACCCTGGATGACCTGGTTCGCCATGGTCTCGCGCGTGCAGCCGGAGTGGAACTGGAGCACAACCCCGAGGCCTGGGCCCAGGTCCAGGCCTGGTATCAACGTAGCGACCGCACTCCGCCACCCTCCAACGAGAGGCAGGCCCTCCTGCCCCGGGGCGCGCGCCCATTGGAAAACGCATGGGGGACAGCGCCCGGCGTCCACATGTGCATGGCTGGCACCGATGTGTTCGCTCTACCCGGGCCCCCGCGCGAGTACGGACCCATGTTGGAGGCCCACGTTCATCCTTGGCTTGCAGATCAGAATGGTGACGGAACGGTGCGTCGCGTCCAGCGCTTTCATCTGTTCGGCATCTCCGAGAGTCTCTTCGCGGATCAGGTCGCGGGCTGGATGGAGCGCGAGTCCAATCCTCTCATGGGCGTGACCGCCAAGGACGGCGTGCTCTCTGTGCGACTGGTAGCTGAAGCCGCGGACGAGAAGCGGGCACAAGAGCTGCTGGAGGTACGCGCGATGGAGTTCACCGAACGTCTTGGAGCGCACGTCTTCAGCGAGGACGAGTCGGACCCGGCCCAGGTTCTGGGGGCTGAGTTGATTTCAACGGGCACGTCCGTGACCACCGCTGAATCCTGCACCGGTGGGGCACTGGCTCAGGCTCTGACCGGAGTGGCTGGAATCAGCGACGTGTTTCGAGAGGGTGTCGTGACCTACGCCAACGGGGCCAAGGTCGAGCGCCTGGGAGTGGACGAGGAGCTGCTGCGTGCCCACGGAGCCGTCTCGGGACCCGTGGCCGAGGCCATGGCCCGGGGGATGGCCGTCAAGACAGGGGCCGACCTGGCCTTGGCCACTACCGGTATCGCCGGGCCCGGCGGCGGAACCGAAGACAGGCCCGTGGGGCTGGTGTGGTTTGGGGTGCACTTCAAGGGGCAGACCGCCAGCCTGGAGCGGCGTTGGCCCCCCGTGGGGCGGGAGCGAATCCGGCGTTGGGCAACGGCACAGGCGTTGGTTCTCGGATTGCAGGCAGTGCGTGGCCGGTTCCCGGATTGACGTCTCCGGGCTCCGAAAAACCCGCCCGGGGGGATCCACTCCCACGGGGTGCGTTGCTATCTTGTCGCCCGGACCAGCGTTACCCCGTGGTGTAATTGGCAACACAACTGGTTTTGGTCCAGTCATTTCAGGTTCAAGTCCTGGCGGGGTAACCATTTGCGGAGAGGCGTGGGAATATCCGCGTGGTGCGTCCGTCGATGAGATCCCAGCAGCGAAACCCGTCCGTGAGCGGGTCCTGTCTCCCTGATCTCTTTTCTCATTCCTGCCCATGCTGCGCTCCCTTTTCTCGCTCGCCTGCGTGTTGTCTTGCCTAACGGCATCCCCTTGTCTCGCCCAGGGTGGCGTGCAGCTAGGTCTCGATGGGACGGCTGGACCGCACGGGGCCCTGGTGGAGTTGAGTGTCGCCGCGTTCGACACCCAACCCATCGAGCCCCGATTGGTACAAGTGGACTTGAGCTTGTACATCGCCGCGCGTACATCGAGTAGCGACGTGCTTGCCTTGATCGACGCCAGGCTTCAAGCCGCGGGTGTCACCACTGTCCGTCCCACGACCGACAAGCGCCTTGCCAGCCTCTTTGTGCTGGACGCCACTCGAGTGCGCGCACGCGTCGGGGATGGTCTGGAGTTGACCACGACAACGACAGCAGGGCCTCCCACCTGGATTCGCCTGGAGCGCCCCACCCAATTGGAGAGTGTCTCGACGCTACGCATTACCGCACTCGGCCGCTCGGCCGTTGATGGCCGCACCGGGACGGGTGTGCTGACCCTGGAGTTGGGCGCCAAGGCGAGCGCTCCATCCGTCTCCAACGTCCTGCACAAGCAGGCGGGTGCCTTGGGTTGGCTGAGTGATCGCCCCGAGCTGAACTCATGGCGTCCGCTACGGGTCGGTGATGGCCTGCACGTTGTCGGCTGCAGCATCAGTGTCACCAGTGCCGACCCTTGGTGGCTGGACATCGGACTGTAGCCAGGGCCCGGGATCAGCGTCGGCGCAAGAACGTCCTGGACCCATAGCGCTCTCCCAGGCGTTGCGCCGTGCCCTGTTCGGATGCGGTGGCCTCACCCCGTTCGAGGCGTACGGCGAAGGTCGTTTCGATCTTCTGCAAGAGGACCGGTGCGAGGGCTCCGATGGGATCGTCCTCCGGCAGGCACGCCTCGAGTGTGGCGATGTCTCCTTCCAAGGGCGTGCTCCCCAGCTTGATGGAGCCATGGTGGAGAACCCGGCCCCCGCGGCGACGCTGAGCGGATCCCACCCCCTTCCGCTCCCCCCAGGCCACGTCCAGCGGGGTCGATTCATGGAAGCACATGCCCGTCTTCTTGCGGTCCGAGAGCAGGCCGGCCTGCCCCGCCAGGCTCGCTTCGACTCCGAATTCGGACAGGGCAGCGATGAGAGCCTCGTGGATTCGGCCGTAGGAGAGCGGAACCGGGCCCCGGAAGAGTGCGTGACTCTGGGGCAGGACGATGGAGAAGGTCAGCTCCCGGGTGTGGTGGATGGCTCCACCTCCGGTGATGCGACGAACCACCGCACCGGCTCTGTCGGTACCCGGCACGTCGGCCCACTTCTGGAAGTAGCCGAGACTGAGGGTGTCTGGAGACCAGGTGTAGAGCCGCAGGGTGGGCGCTGCCTCGGGATCATCCAGCAGAGCCTCGTCCAGGCCCATGTTGAACTCCGGGGCGGCATCCCAGGATTCAATCAGGCGCCAGATCTCGAGGGCTCCGGAGTCGGACCGCACCGAGGGCCGCGTCATGAACGATCTACTCGTCTGCTTCGCCCACCGAGGCATCATAGCCTTCGGCGTTGAGCAGATGGCTCATGCTCGTATCGTCGGGCTTGACGCGGATCAACCAGCCCTTGTCCCAGGGATCCTTTGCCAGCACCTGCAGGTGATCCTCGATGACCTTGTTGACCTCTACGACCTCCCCCGCGACGGGCGAGTTCAGGTCGGCTACGGCCTTGACCGATTCGATCTCGCCAAAGGTCTCGCCCTGGGTGAGCTTGCGGCCCGGCTCGGGCAGGTCGCAGTAGACCAGGTCGTCTTCGTTGCCGTGGGAGAGTTCTTCCACAGCGAAATCGGTAATGCCGAACACGACGGTTTCACCGTCGGTCTTGACCCATTCGTGGGAGGGGAGGTAGTGGCGGTCGTCAGGACGCATGGCAATTAAGGGGTTGGGGTCGAGGTGAGTGGGGTCAGGATCGCTTGCGCGAGTAGAAAGGAAGATCCACCACGGTGCAGGCTTGTCGCTTGCCGCGAAGATCCATGTCAACCAGCTGGCCGGTCTGGGCCAGATGCAGTGGTAGGTAGGCCGTGGCAATGTTCTTGCCCACGGTGGGGGAGACAGCGCCGGAGCAGATCGTGCCCACGTTCTCCTCTCCGTCGAAGAGCGAGTAGCCCTGGCGGGGGACGCGCTTGCCCTCGGTGACGAGGCCGACCAGGGCGCGAGAGGGGGCGGCGTGCAGCGCTTCCAGGGGCGCGCGGCCGATCCAGTCGCCTTTCTCCTCGAGAAACGAAACGCCGAACTTCAATCCGGCCTCGATGGGGTTGTGCTCCGCGTCAATCTCGTGGCCGTACAGAGGCATCCCCGCCTCAAGGCGAAGGGTGTCACGTGCGCCCAGGCCGATGGGTGCCATGCCACTGGCTTGACCCGCTTCGAGGAGACTCCGCCAGGCGTCGACGGCAAGTCCGGTGGGTATGTAGATCTCGAAGCCATCCTCGCCTGTGTATCCGGTGCGGCTGACGCGCACATTCGGGCAGCCACACACCGTGCCATGGCTGAACCTGTAGTACCCCAATTTGGAGAGGTCCAGGTCTTCGGTCACGCGCGCCAGACTCACTTCCGAGAGGGGCCCCTGCAGGGCGATCATGGCCAGGTCCTCAGTCTGGTCTTCAAGGGCGACCTCAAACCCATCAGCGTGGGCGAGAAGCCACTCACGGTCCGCATCGGCGTTGCCCGCGTTGACGACCAGGAAGACCTCGTCCTCGCTCCGGTAGACAAGGATGTCATCGATGGGGTTGCCTGTTGGCCGACACAGCAGGCCATAGCGTATGGCGCCGAGGGGTATACGCGCGCAGTAACAGGTGGCCACGCGGTCCACAAACGCCACCGCATCGGGGCCGGTGAGGTTGAAGCGTCCCATGTGCGACAGGTCGAACAGACCGACCCGCTCGCGTACGCAACGCACCTCTTCAAGGATCGGCCCGTACTGGACCGGCATGTGCCACCCGCCGAATTCGACCAGCTTCCCGCCGAGGGGCTCGTGCTCGTCGTGTAGAGGGGTGTGTCGCATGGCTAAGGGCTAAGGCACGAACAGGGGCGCAACGGTCGGTAGATCGTTGCGCCCCTGTTCGATGGGTCCCGGAGAGGACCGAAGTGTTCAGAGGGTTTGACGGGCTCCAGGTCCCTGGTGCCTGAGAGTTTCGCGCGGGTGTCCCCGGCTTGCCCCTTCGGCGTCTGCGCGAGTCGTGTCGCAGATCTCTCCCTGGAGTCCGTTCGCCGTTTTGTTCGGCGGGGGCGGATTCTAGTGCTTCGGGGCTCCAGATCCCAGAGGGGGAGGGAGGCCTTGCCCGAAGTGGAAAGCCTTTCCCCTCTGGCCTGGGCCCTGACCCCTTCCACGGCTGGTGTCCTGTCGTGAGGGGCCTCGCAGCCCTCGCGGGGTACGGTTTGGGGGGCCATTCTGACCCGGCCCCGACCATCGAACATGATTCGCTACGCCGCCCCGCTCGCCCTCCTCCTCACCTTCTTCTCTCCTCAAGCCCTGGCGCAGGACCCCTTCGCAGGTGGGGAGCGCTGGCACCACGACGCGACCACACGCGCCCCCTGGGTGCCCGGCGCAATCGCGTTTTCTGCCCGTGAGGACCTCGTCTGGGCGGGCAGCAGGGGGCCATCAGGAGGCATGATGCTGTTCCACAGCGCCTCCAGCGGACTCCAGGCTCCCAGGGCTGCCGACCCCATCACTCAGCTCGGCGCGAGCTACCTGGACTGCGCGGCCGGACGTCGGGCCGATGCCCTCTTCAGCATCGTCCAGCGCCCCAACCCCGGTCCTTACCAGCGCCAGACCCTGGTGCACGGATTCGACGGTAGCAGCGTGCCCAGCGCGAGCATCATGACGCCCCGATGGACCCACGATGTGGGCTTCGATACCAACGGCCCGGCGCGGATGGTCGTGGATCGGGAAGGAGAGCGGGTGCTTGTCGCGGTCTGGAACAATGCCACGGGCCGGATTCAACTGGATTGGTTGGATGGCGCGAGCGGCACACTGCTGGCGCGCCGCACGTTTCCGGCGCTGAACCTGGAGGCCCTGGGCACCTCAGCCGATGGCACCCGGTCAGCCGTCTCTACGGGCCAGACCCTCCTCATCTTGGATCCCGCCGGCGGTGTGCTACATGCGGAGCCCCTCAACTCGGCGGTGCGCGGCCTGGCCTTGAACGAGAGTGGCAGCACCGTGGCTGTGGGAGGCGCGGGTCAGGTTGCGCTCCTGGAGGATCAACCGGGGGGCTGGGTGAATCGACTCAATATCACCCGCAGTCCTGTGCAGATTGCTACCGCCCTGGACCTGGATCACGCGGGAGACATCCTGGGCGTTGGATGGTGGGAGTCGAGTGCGGGAAGGGACGTGGAGCTTGAGGTCTGGGACACCCGGACCGGGAGACCTCTGAACTCCTTGGACCTGCCAGGCGTCGCAGGTGGCGTCCAGAACCGGGTTGAGGTCGTGGACGTGAGCCCCGATGGGTCGCGTGCGGCTTTTGGGACCTGGGGCAACGGGCGAGACGCGGAGGTGTTCGTGTTCGAAAGGGGCGTGGACCAGGCCGTACTGGAAGTGGCATTGCCCGGGAGCGTGCGCGATCTTGAGCTCGACGACAGTGGCACCCAGGTCGTGATTGCCTACCAGGACAGCCACCGCAGCCAGTTCTCGAACACGGGGGGGGTGGCCTTCTACCACAGCGCGGATCGGGATCTGGTTCAGCTTGGGCCTGCCGAGTCCGGAATGGGCCTCGGTATCGCCACGCGCATGAACTCGGCCTCCTTCGCGTTCCTGCTGTATGGACAGCGGTCGACACCGATCCAGTTCCCTGGCGTCCAGGGCCTGCTGCACCTTGACCGCAAGACTCTGGGCTATCTCTGGCAGGTGCCCCAATCGGGCCGCTCCCAGTTTGTCCTCCCCATCACCGATGATGCGTCTCTGATTGGGACACACGTTGCTCTGCAGGCGGCCTTCCGCACGCCCACGGGGACGGTGCTCTCGCCCCACGTCGTGGAGCCCCTGATCCTCCCCTGAGGAGCGATAGCCCCTGGGCAGCCCCAGATGGGTGGGCCGTTGGGCGGCGGTTTGTGTGCAGGTTTCGCGAACGGGCTCAAGCCCATGCTGGCACCCGCCGATAGCGCGGGGAGTCGGGCTATTGCTCCTGCGGCAATCGCCCCGTGTTTCCCACCTTTCCGTGGACCCTACCCCATGTTCCACGGGCCGCAAACGACCCCAAATGTATCGAGCCCTCCCCATGAACATCGGCACCTCTACCCGCACTTGGATTCTCACTGGTCTTGCCCTCCTCAGCACTGCCTGCTCCAGCCACGTGACCACCTCCGGCGGTTCCAGCGACTCTTCCATGGAGAGCGCCTTGCAGGATCTCGGGTTCGACCCCACCGGCCTGACCACGTTGCTGTCCTTCAGCAGCCCGCACGGTGTGTTTGACATGTCGCAGGTGGAGTGCGATGGGGGCCAGTCGGTCATTGCCATGGTCCCCAGCGGGGGCGACCTCATCGTGACCTGGGATGCCCGCGTGACCCCCAGTCACCGTGTGCGGGTGCTGAGCAACTCCATGAGCTCCGACTGGCACACCGTCACCACTTCCGACGGCTCTGCTCCCACGTTCAACGTGACCACTGCCAACCAGGACACCTCCGATGCAGCTTTGGGAGGCGACTACCTTGAAGTGACCTTCAGCGGCCCCCGCCTCGTGGACGCCGGAGTTGACGATCCTTCCAATTGGCAGCTCATCGTGGCCGGAGTGTCAGTGGATATGACGGGGACCAACATGACCTACGACGCCGTCAGCGGAGTGGCCACGTTCGACCTGGGAGCGAAAGCGAACCTGCACACGAACTTCTTGCTGTCCGTTAGCGGCGTCAAGAGCGTCTCTGATGTTGTCGCCGATTCCAGCCCCGTGCTGGGCACCGCCACGGGTGACGCTCAAGTCCCGACCGTGGATTCAGTCGTACAACGCCTCGACTTGGACGAGTTGGGTCGCGTGCTGGAGTTCAGCTTCAGCAAGCCGATGGATCCCAACACCTCGATCTACTCCGGTTGTTTCGCTGTGGTCGATCACTCTGCGGCCGAGGGTTACACTTTCGTCACTGGCGTAGAGCAGCAAGCCGACCCCAGTGTTCTCCATGTGACATTTTCGCGCCCCGTAGCACCCAACTACGACAAGATCGCCCACAGCCGGCTGACGGGCTATCACGGCAACCCTCTGGGCGCCAATCAGGAGAGTTTCACGAGCACCTTCGCTCCCAACGGTTTTACCTCCGTCACGGCCATCACGGCAGACAACGCCGGTGGCGACCAGGTCATCGTTGTTCTTGACCAGTCCATTGACCCTGACTTCGCGTCCGACCCCGCACGCTGGGCCATGACCGTCAGAGGCGTCTCCATCGACATGGCCTCCCAGGCGTACAACTACGACTTCACCACCAAGACCCTGACCTTGGGCCTCAACTTCGACATGCGCAACAACGACGCCGTCGTCGTGGATGCGGTGGGCCAGGTGGACGTGGATGGGCAGGACTTCACCGTTCAGGCGAGTCCCGTGAGTGCCGCTGGCGATGCCAGTGCTCCGAGTGTCCTCGGCCTTGTCCAGAACCGCACCGTGGACCCTTCGGGCTACACCGTGGACGTCAGCTTCTCTGAGGACGTGCACGCACTGCAGGGCCAGGACCCCACCAACTACATGTTCAACCCCGCCGCCTCGCTGACCTCGGCCACAATCCTGGCTGATGGTTCCACCGTGCGCGTGGTCTCCAGTGATCGCGTCATGACGCCCGGCGATGTGACCCTGAGTGTGGACGCCGATGTGGACGACCTGGCAGGCAATGCCATGGGCAGCATCTCAGGTCCGCACTTTCCTGTCTCCACCGACCAGACAGCCCCTGCGGGTTGGAGCCTCCTCGCCAGCGCACTGGAGGGGGCCGACAACGACACCCTGGATGTGGTCTTCAATGACGACATGGTGGCGAGTGAGGTCATGGACCTGTCCAACTGGTCTTTCGAGTCACCCGTGGGAACGCCGCTCGACGTCTCCGCCTGCAGCGTGACCTACGACGCCGTCGCCCGGCGCGCTCTGGTTACCCTGGACAGCGCCAGCCTGTTCTTGAAGCAAGGTGATGGCGTGCAGGTTGCCTTCGTCAGCATGCGCGATATCGGCGGCAATGTGGTCGAGAGCGCCGCACTGGCCGGCACCCTGACCTCCGAATTCAACCTGCCTGGTATGGGCACGGTCTGGCGCTCGGACGCACCCAGCGACAACGTCGTAACCATCCGGTTCACCGAAGCCTGTGACCAGCTTGAGGATCTGTACGACGCCCTCAGTAACCCCCATGGCACCCGCTACGCATTGCGTGACTCGGGTGTCCTGCGTGGTTATCCGACCTCCGCCACGTCACTCGACGGGGGACTGGGTGTGCAGCTCACCTATGCTCTCCCGATCAACCTGACGGACACGCTGGACATGATCGGTGCCACGGATCTGGCCGGCAACCTGATGTTCCCTTGCATGGGGACCCCCATCGGCATGGCCGACGCCAGGGGGCCCGGACTCGGGGCCGCCCCCGTCGCCACCGCTGTTTCGGGCGAGAACAACGACACGATCGTCGTGACCTTCACCGCTCCCATGGCTCCCTGGGGAGTCACTGACCCGAGCCAGTACACGATCAAGACCAACCCCGGTAGGGTTGAGATTGATCTCAGTGGCGCGGAGTTTGCATGGGACGGTGCATCGAGCCTGACCATCACCTTGGCCCAGGCTCTGGGGCAGGAGCTGCGTAAGGCTCAGTCATACGACGTAACGATGAACGTTCTGGCTGATCCTCTGCGCTCGGCCCAGGGCATCGCGTTGAGCACTCCGGACACGCAAATGGTTGGCGTCGGCGGCGACGTGACCGATGGTCCGAGCCAGGCGGCTTCTTCGGCACGCCTGGACAAAGTCAACCCCAACTCGCTCATGGTCACCTTCGACGAGGCCGTCTACAGTTCTGCCGTTGAGCTTGCATCAAGCTACGACCTGGGTCCCGGCCTGCTCGCTGACTCTGTCACCCTGGTGAGCCCCTCCGTGGCTCGCGTGAGCTTCAGCGCGCCTGTGACCGCAGGTATGAGCCTCGTGATCAGCCAGGCCTCCGCAGAAGACCTGGCCGGAAACAGGGCTGTGGGGGACATGACCCTGCAAGTGCTTGACGACATCACCCCTCCCAACCTGACCTCCGTCGCGGGGGTCAGCGTGGAAGGACTGGGCGGCGATGAGGTCCACGTGGTCTTCAACGAGCCTGTCGACATCACCATGGCTCTCGATCCCCTGCGCTATGCAATCAGCAACGGATCGTTCACCGTGAACATGTCCGCCGTGACGGCACGCTGGAGCAGTCTCAACCACACGGTCTCCCTCGTTCTTCCCGAGGGCATGGAGCTCGACCCGGCCAGCGCCCTGTCCGTGACAGTGGGCAACGTGGCCGACTGTGCCGGCAACCTGCCTGCTGCCCCCTTGACGGCGGGCGGTTCGGTCTCGGGTGACATCAGTGCTCCCGACCTGGACGTTGCCTGGACGCATTACGCTCTGGACAACGCCGGCACCACCGTCGAGGTCCTGTTCAACGAGGACGTGGACAGCCTGTTCTGTGGCGACGAGTTCAACTGGAGCACGACCGGTGCGGCCAGCGTGAGCTCGGTCACCGTGCTCTCGGCCGACCACGTGCGCCTGAGCCTGAGCCAGGCCTTGCAGGTTGGCGACTCGGTCGTCCTGGCCGCTGGCCAGCGGGACGTGGCTCGCAACCAGGCGGGCACCCTGCAGGCCCAGCCGATCGACCCCCAGGACTGATTGCCGGGGAGTCTCAGACTCGGACAGGGGGGGGGCGAGGAGTTACTTCTCGCTCCAGACCCACCGGTCCCGTTGCCGATACAGGCCTGTTCGCCCTATCGCGCACCCCAGGAGCCAAGGCCCGGTCCATGTCTGTTACCCGTCAATCCGAATCTGACCCAGCCGAGAAGATGACCTTCCCCGGAGAGGCCCGCACCTCCGATAGGGGTAGCGTGCCGGTGCTGATCGGGGAGGCGGATGAGCTGATGAGAGCGGGTCAATCCGGGCAGGCGCTAGAGGCCTACCGGCAAGTGCTCGAGCTTGACCCCGCACGTGGCGATGTGGCTCAGCGGGTCACCTGGATGGAGCGTGAGCAGCGAACCCTTCGACGTGTCCGGGAATCCCGCCGGACCCTGGGCCTGACGGCTTTCGCGCTGGCCTTTCTGGGGTCGTGGGTCACCGTGCGCGAGGCCCGACTGAACCAATCGGTGCCGGGTCTACCTGCTGTTCAAAGTGATGTGCCCGCCAGCGTGGACGCGCGACTGGAAGCCATGGACTTGTTGCTGGCGGAGAACCCTCTGTGGATCGGGGGGCTGGCCCTGCGCAGGGAACGCGAGCAACTGCATGCCCATGAGACCGCTCGTGCTGCGTCCCGTTCCCGCCGTGAGGCTCTCCTGCAGGCGCAGCGCGAGCAGCAAGCTCTCGTCGCGCAAGCAGCCTGCACCCGGGGCCAACTCCTCCTGGAGGACGGTCTCGTGGCAGAGGCCAGGGTCGAATTCGCTCAGGCACTACAGGCGGCTCCGGCCAGTTCGGACCTCGGCGTTCGTATCCAAGCAGAACTCGACTCGATTGACGAGCACTTGCAATCAGCACCAGATCACTCATTTCCGTCCACCCATTCTCCGAATCCCTACCCGGCCGGAGGCCGGTAACCATGGTTCAGATTCAGCTCAGCGAAAAACGCGTGACGGCCAAGATCGTCTTCTACGGTCCAGGAATGTCGGGCAAGACGACCAACCTCCAGGTGATTCACGAGCGTGCTCCAGACGCCAGCAAAGGTGAGCTGACGAGCATCTCTACCGACGGGGACCGCACTCTCTTCTTCGACTTCATGCCCCTGGATCTGGGCACCGTGGCCGGCCTGCGAACTCGTTTCCAGCTGTACACCGTGCCGGGGCAGGTCTACTACAACTCCACCCGCAAGCTCGTGCTCAGGGGCACAGACGGGGTGATTTTTGTAGCCGACTCTGCGGCAGACATGCTTGAAGCCAACCTCGAGTCCCTGGCCAACCTGCGTGAGAACCTGGCGGAGTACGGAAAGGACCTGGACGACCTGCCTCTCGTTCTCCAGTTCAACAAGCGTGACCTGCCCAACGCCATGCCCGTAGAGGAGCTGCGTGCGGCCCTGCAGGAGGCCCTAGGTGGGCGTGAGGTTCCCGGCTTGGAATCGGTTGCCAATACGGGCCATGGCGTGTTCCCAACGCTCAAGGCCCTGGCGGCCCTGGTCCTGGATCGCGTTCACCGGCAAACGGGCGCCGTGCCCGCGTCAGAAATTCCCGCTGCCCCCGTACCCCACCCCTCCATCGCACCGGCCGTGGCCGTGGAGCTGCCGAGTCCGCGGCTCTCCGCGGAGGCACCCCGCGAGGAGGCGGCGCCCACTCCGGAGGCCGCCCCGAAGTTGGTCTCGCAGGCTGTGCCATCACTGACCATGCCTCTGACTCCGCTGGCTGCTTCGGCAATGCCGGTCCCGCCACAAGCAGAGCCGGACGATCGTCCGGAGTTGCCTTCGGGTCCCCCCCAGAGCGGACCGACCCTGCGGCTGGGAAACCCCATTCCAGCGGTTGGCGACGAGAAATCTCATGCGAGCGGATCCCCTCTCACGCATGCCCCGTTGCCCTCGGCAACTCCATCCCGGGAAGTCATGGCGTCGGCGCCGTTGGCCCCTGCACTTGCAAAGGCCCAGCCATCCGCGACCGTACAACCCCCTGCGGCTCCCGCATCGCCTGCACCTCGTGTCAGTCTGCCGCCCATGGCCAGCAGCGTGCGTCCTCGTTCGATGGCGCTGGCCACTGCGGCCTATGTTGTCGTGGCGTTTTTGACGGGCATCGCCCTTGGTGCTTTCCTCGCACAACCCTTTTGAGTGCGCTGGAACCCCGCATCATGAGTCACCTGGACCAGGAGTTTAGGAGAGAGCACCGTGAGCGTCATGCCGCTCAAATGGAGGAGATCCAAGCACGCCTGGAGAGCCTGCTGAGACGAGGAGGCGTTGCGGGATCCATGGTGATTGACGCAGCGGGCCATCCCATCGCGGCGTCAGGTGACCTATCTACCCAAGACCCCGATCTTCTGGTTGCGCTGAGCTCTGCCTCCTACGCGGCCTTGGCTCAGGTGTTTTCTGCCTTGGGGAACGGCGCGGTCACCCACCTGAAGGTGAGTGGAAACGAGAGCGGGGTTTCCATCCTGCCCATGGGTCACGGAGCCCTTCTTCTCGTCTCCTGGGACGTGGCATTTAGCGCCCCCGAGCTCGATGACTGGCATGAGGAGCTCGCGCTTCTCCTTGGGCTTCTCCAACCCGAGGGGAACTGAGGCCTGAAATACCGGGCCAGAAGCCAATTTTTTGGGGGGTACCACGGAGCGGAACCTGAAGAGGGGCTGAGGGACCCGGCGGCCTTTCCTCCGGGGTCTCTGGCGCTGGGTAGGGCGGCCATCGAGAAACCCTAGACGTTAAGAAACTGCCGTGTTTGCAATTGAAATCACGAACATGGATAAGTGCGCGTTCGCTCGGCGCCTGCACCGTCGGGCCTCAGCGTTCATTGAAGGAAGGGGCAGAATTCTCGCCAAGGGGCTACGGCTCGAAAAAAGTTTCCCAGAACTGGGTTCTGAGTCCACGGGTCGGTACCGATGATGCGCGTGATGTCGCGTCTTCCTACCTAGTTCAGTCCAACGCCCATTCCGGGCATCTCTCTGGACACAGACCCCCCAGGCCCGTTCGGGCTCAAGGAGACCACTCTCATGGCGAAGAAGAAACGCAAGGCGGCCAAGAAGAAGGCCACCCGCAAGAAGGCAACCAAACGGAAAGCGAAGAAGAAGCCCGCACGCAAGAAGGCCAAGAAGAAGGCCACTCGCAAGAAGGCCAAGAAGAAGGCCAAGAAGAAGGCCACGCGCAAGAAGGCCAAGAAGAAGGCCACGNGCAAGAAGGCCAAGAAGAAGGCCAAGAAGAAGCCCGCACGCAAGAAGGCNAAGAAGAAGGCCAAGAAGAAGGCCAAGAAGAAGCCCGCACGCAAGAAGGCCAAGAAGAAGGCTGCCAAGAAGAAGCCCGCACGCAAGAAGGCCAAGAAGAAGGCCCGCCGCCGCTAGGCTGCGTCAACGAGTAACTTGGCGTGAACAAGAGCCACCTCATTCAGTACGTCGCTCGGGAGCTTCAGACTTCGAAGCTCCAGGCCGGTCGCTTGGTCGACACGGTTCTCGACGGCGTCAAGGATGGGCTCAAGGCCGACGGATCCGTGACCATCACGGGCTTTGGGACCTTCGAAGTGAAGGACCGCAAGGCTCGGATGGGCAGAAACCCCCACACGGGAGCCCCGATTCCTATCAAGGCGGGCAAGCGGGTGGGCTTCAGGGTTGGAAAGGCCCTGAAGGAGTCCGTCTAGGTCTCTGCGCTGATCTTTGACGATTCCCAGCGGCTTTCCGCAGGAATCTGTGAACACGGGGGCCGGACCTTGAAGCCAAGGTTCGGCCCCCATCTCTTTGCCTAGCTGGGGTCGTCCAGGCGAGGGAAGAGAGCGGCCGGGTCGCCGAGGGCTGCACCGTTCTCCAGCTGACGCCAGGTCGATGGCTCCGGTGCACCCGGCCAGCTCTGGTCGCCCACCCGGCCTGACTGACCAAGCATCTCCCACAGCTCCTGGGCCTTACCCGGCATGAAGGGGGCCATCCATCGGGCCAGCCAGAGCAGCCATTCGCAGAGGGTGTTGAGTGCGCTGGCAGCCTTCTCAGGATCTGTCTTGCGTAGGGCCCAAGGCTCAAGGCGCTGCATGAAGACGTTGGCCACCGAGGCGTTGGCCACCAATTGATCGGCCGCGCGCCTGAACTGGAAAGCCTTGGCATGCAGGGCCGGATCGCCAAAGGCGCCGCACTCCTCCAGGATCTCCCGATCCATCTCAGCGCGCTGGGCTTCACTGAGATCGGGGACTCGCCCTTCGTAGTTCTTCGCAATGAACTTCAGGACACGTGTGACAAGATTGCCGATGTTGCCAGCCAGATGCGCATTGTTGGCGGTGACGAAGCCCTGCAGGCTGAACTCCGCATCGGCCGTCTCGGGCAAGGTGCTAATGATGTAGAAGCGCAGGGCGTCGGACTCGTAGCGTTCGAACAGGTCCGCCGTATCCAGAGTGCGGCCCTCTGAGGTGGAGAATTTGCCGCCCTCCAGGTTGTAGAACTCGTTGGCGGGGACCTGCCAGGGCAAGGTGTAGCCCTGCTGCGATCCATGAAGCATGGACGGGAAGACCATGCAGTGGAAGGGGATGTTGTCCTTGCCCAAGAAGTGCACCAGGCGCACATCGTCACCTTTCCACCACTTCTCCCAACCGTCCGGATCGCCCTGCTGAGCACAGAGCTCCTTGGTGAAGGAGATGTAGCCGATGGGCGCATCGAACCAGACGTACAGTACTTTTCCTTCGCCGCCTTGGTCCGCGTACTCGGCCGGCAAGGGCACCCCCCAGTTCATGTCGCGGGTGATGGCACGCTCCGGTACGTCCTTGAGCAGGTTCTTGATGAAGGTAGAGACGTTTGGCTTCCACTCGTGCTTCTCGATCCACTCGCCAATGTGCTCGTCGCGCAACTTGGGTAGGTTCAGGTACCAGTGGGTCGTGGGTCGTTTTTCGGGCGTGCCTCCGCAGATCTTGCAGCTTGGATCGAGGAGCCGCAGCGGCGCGATCCACGTGCCGCAGGCGGGGCACTCGTCGCCGCGGGCTTCCGCGTGCCCACACTCATAGCAGGTGCCGCCGATGTAGCGGTCAGCCAGGAACATGTTGTCGGTGGCGCAGTACAGCTGCTCGACTTCTCGGCGAGTCAGATAGCCAGCTTCGTCGAGGGTTCGGAAGAACTCCTGTGCCGTCGCTGTGTGATCTGCACAGCGGCTCGTTCCCGACCATATGTCAAACTCGATGCTCAGGGCCTCGAAGGTGCCGTGGATTGTGTCGTGCCAACCGGCCACGTATTCCTCGTAGGGCACGTCTGCTTTCTCTGCGCCCAAGGTGATGGCGACCCCGTACTCGTCGGTTCCGCAGATGAATGCCACCTCCTCTCCCAGCATGCGCAAGGTACGTACGTAGAGATCGGCAGGTAGGTAGGCTCCTGCCACATGACCAAAGTGGATGGGTCCATTGGCGTAGGGCAGGGCGCTGGTGACTGTGTAGCGAGGCA
The DNA here is from genome assembly GCA_002720975.1 of Planctomycetota bacterium. GTDB lineage: Bacteria > Planctomycetota > UBA1135 > UBA1135. The sequence goes on from PBIX01000009.1 coordinate 24,180, forward strand.
TGGGGTCAGATTCTGCTCCGTATGAGGCACGTGTGTCAGGGCGAATCGGCACAATTCGGTCGAGTTCTGCGTCGGCGGTTCTGTGTGCACCGGATTGCACCTTGGGAGTCGGCGCCTAGAATCCAGCCCATATCTCCCGGGAGCGGCCCTCTTGGACCGTCGCACGGACCTCTCCCCCGTAATCCCCCCCCCGACCACGGATCCGGGTCACACATGGACGCTTTCACCCAGCTCGACTTTTACGATACAGAGGATCAGTACTCCGAGGAGGAGCGCATGGTGCGGGATGCCGTGCGGTCCTGGGTAGGGGATCGATTCCTGCCTGTCATCGCCGAGCACTTCGAGAACGGCACCTTTCCCTCGGACCTCATTCCCGAGCTGGCCGAGCTCGGGGTCTTCGGTCCCACTGTTCCCGAAGAATATGGCGGAGCGGGCCTGAACAACGTCAGCTACGGCCTCATCTGCCAGGAGCTTGAGCGGGGCGACTCGGGTCTGCGGTCCTTCGTTTCGGTGCAGGGCTCGCTGGTCATGTTTCCCATCCTGGCGTTTGGTTCCGAGGAGCAGAAGCGCGAGTGGCTTCCGCGCCTGGCCTCCGCTGAGGTCATCGGTTGCTTTGGCCTGACTGAGCCCGACTTCGGATCGAACCCCGGAGGCATGATCACCACCGCCCGTCGCGATGGAGATGACTGGATCATTGATGGTCGCAAGATGTGGATTACCAACGGCACCGTGTCCCAGGTGGCCATCGTCTGGGCTCGTACGGATGAGGGCATTCGCGGCTTCGTCGTACCAACGGACCTACCCGGATTCAGTGCACCCGAGCAGAAACACAAGTGGAGCCTGAGGGCGTCCATCACCTCCGAGCTGGTTCTGGAGGACGTGCGCGTTCCTGATTCCATGCGCCTGCCCGAGGCCGTTGGCTTGAAGGCTCCCTTGAAGTGTCTCTCCTCCGCGCGCTTCGGTATCGCGTGGGGAGGTTTGGGGGCGGCCTACGCCTGCTTCGACGAGGCCCTCTCCTATTCCAAGGAGCGCGTCGTCTTCGACAAGCCCCTGGCTGGATTCCAGCTGGCCCAGAAGAAGCTGGTCGACATGGCCACAGAGATCACCAAGGCTCAGCTTCTGGCCCTGCGCCTCGGCCGCCTGAAGGACGAAGGCAAGATCACGCCCAACCAGATCTCCATGGCGAAGCGCAACAACGTCCACATGGCACTGGAGGTGGCTCGCACCTGCCGCGACATGCTAGGGGCCAACGGCATCAGCCTGGAGTACCAGGTGGGCCGCCACATGTTGAACCTGGAGTCCGTGATCACCTACGAAGGCACTCACGATATCCACACCCTGGCCGTGGGCCACGGATTGACGGATCTGCCGGCCTACCGCTAGTCGACCGGGTTCTTGGGCTGACTGTTGGATTGCACCTGTTCATACAGGTGCGAGAGGTCGCCCACGATCTTGTGCATGTGGGCTGCCTCATCTGAATCCAGGTTTCCCGACGTGCGCTCCTGCAGCATGATCAGATCGTCAAGGACCATACGCGCCTGGTCGAGGTTGACCTGGCGCGTCTTGGTCACCGGGTTCTCCATCACCCCAAGGCACAGCATGCCCTGGTAGGAGAGGCGCGTGATGAACAGGCGGAAGTCACCTCCCGGCAGGGGGAGGTCCTCGGCCTTCTGCTGGGAGGAGGACTTCAAGGGGGCGTCGGGGTCAGAAGCGGGGCTCATGCCAGGCTGGGCTGTTCCAGAAGGTCGTGGTTGTTGGCACCGTTTGCGTGCTTGACGGCAGCGGCGACGAAGCCACGGAAGATCGGGTGGGGGCTGAGTGGCGCACTCTTGAACTCGGGGTGGAACTGCACGCCGATGAAGAACGGGTGTCCGGGGAGCTCCACGATCTCGACCAGATCGCGGTCGGGGTTGCGGCCGCTCAGGTTCATGGCCGAAGCGTCAAAGGCGTCCCGATAGGCGTTGTTGAACTCGAAGCGATGGCGGTGCCTCTCGCTGATCTCCGATGCGCCGTACAGGTCATGGGCGAGACTGCCCTCGGTCACCTCGCAGTCGTAGGCGCCCAATCGCATCGTGCCACCCTTCTCGACCCCCTCCTGATCATCCATCAGGTTGATAACGGGATGAGGACTGTGGGGGCTGTGTTCGAGGGTGTGGGCTCCATCGAGGTCCAGCTCGTTGCGGGCGTACTCGATCACCGCACATTGCATCCCAAGGCAGATACCGAAGAACGGGACACCGTTCTCCCGCGCCCATTCGATCGAGCGGATCTTGCCTTCCAGGCCGCGCTCACCGAAACCTCCGGGGATGAGCACGCCGTTGACGCCGCTCAGCAGGTCAACGCCATCGTCGAGCACGTCCTCGGCGCGCACCTTGCGGATGCGCACCTTGCGGTGGCTCGAGATGCCAGCATGGGAGAGGGCCTCATAGATCGACTTGTAGGCGTCGTGGAGCTCGATGTACTTGCCGACCACCGCGATCTCCACCTCCTCGGTCGTGGTCTTGATGCCATCCAGCATGGCCAGCCAGTCGGTGAAGTCCGTGCTCTCCTCTGCCGGCAGGTTGAGTTCCTCGGCGATCAGGAGGTCGAGGTTGGCCTTGACCAGGTTGATGGGCACTTCGTAGATCGAGAAATCCACATCGCGCTCCTCGATCACCTTGTCGATCCGCACGTTGCAGAAGAGGCTGATTTTCTGCTGCATCTCCTCGGTCATGGGCTGCTCGGTGCGGCAGATGAGGATGTCGGGCTGGATGCCGATCTCGCGCAGCTTGCCCACCGACTGCTGGGTCGGCTTGGTCTTCATCTCACCTGAGGCGCGCAGGAAGGGCAGCAGGGTCAGGTGTACGAAGAGCACATCGCCCTTGGGTTGCTCCAAAGCGAACTGGCGTACCGCCTCCAGGAAGGGCAGCCCTTCGATGTCGCCGACCGTTCCACCCAGCTCACTCAGGAGCACGTCGGGTGCTTCGTCACCCACGCCCGCATGGATGGCTTCTTTGATGGCATCCGTGATGTGAGGGATGACCTGCACGGTGCGCCCGAGGTAGTCGCCGCGGCGCTCCTTGGCGATCACTGTCGAGTAGATCCTGCCCGTGGTGAAGTTGCTCGACTGGGTCAGCTTGGCGTGCGTGAACCGCTCGTAGTGCCCCAGATCCAGGTCCGTCTCTGCGCCATCGTCGGTGACGTAGACCTCACCGTGCTGGAAGGGGCTCATGGTCCCCGGATCCACGTTGATGTAGGGGTCGAGCTTCTGCATGCCGACCTTCAGGCCGCGGCGCTCGAGAATCATTCCGATTGCGGCCGAGGTGAGCCCTTTGCCGAGGCTTGAGACCACTCCGCCGGTGATGAAGATGTGCTTGGTCATCGAGTAATCGGTTTTCGAATAGGGAAGAGGAGGAGGGTGTGGGTGAAGAGGCCCCACAGGCAGCTTAATGTTCCGGGCCGCGAAGCGCTCACGGTGATTCCATTCTGGGTGCCATGGGCGAATCGGTGGGGGGTGGTTGGGTCCGTCCTTGGCGCTCGACGAAGGCGTCGTAGTCCTCCCGCGTGTCGATCCCCCGCGGGGTGTGCTCGGCGTCCACGACTGTCATGGCGTGGCCAGCTTCGAGCCAGCGCAACTGTTCGAGGTTCTCGGCCACCTCCAGAACCCCCTTGCCGAGAGAGCAGAAACGCGTCAGAGCTTCGGGTCTGTAGGCGTAGACTCCCACGTGGCGTAGGGCCAGGGGCGCACCTGCTGTTGCCCGATCGGCATCGCGCGCATGACTGCGGCAGGGGATGGGCGCGCGCGAGAAGTACAGGGCACGGCCCTGTGCGTCCCGGGTCACTTTGACCACGTGGGGGGAGGCGAGGTCGTCGGCCGAGAGCAGGGGCGTGGCCAGGGTGGCCGCCTGTACCGATTCACACTCGAAAGCGCGTATCAGCCTCTCCAGATCCTCGGGCTCCACATCGGGCTCGTCTGCCTGCACGTTCAGGATTACGTCAAAGGCCCCGTCAAGCTGCTCAACGGCTTCCCGCACCCGATCGGTCCCGCTGGCATGGCCGGCGTCGGTCATGACCACCTCGATGCCCAGGCGCGTGCCCCATTCCATCACCTCCTCGCCATCGGTGGCCACCAGGACGCGCTCGATGGCATCACAGCGGCTCACCTGGCTGGCGGTGTGTGCGAAGAGGGGCAGCCCTGTTTCGGCCAGGAGCACCTTGCGCTCCAAACGCGTCGAGGCGAGTCGGGCGGGAAGGACAGCGAGGGCGCGCAGCGGACCCTGTTGGGGTCCAGGCTCCTGGTTCGCTGAACTCATCTGTTGCGTTACCGCCCGCGAACCTTGGGGGTCATCGTCGGAATGGAACTGGCCGAACGGTACTGGTCGACGCGGTTGTACACCTCGCTGAAGACCTTGCGGCACTTCTGATAGGCCTCCTGGCTCGAACGCGGGAGCCGGATACTGAAGAGCATGTGCTGGCTACGGCCGTTCCGGGTGACCTCCAGGCTGGTGCTTGCCTCGGCTGCCCTCTCAGGTGCCGGCCCGGCATTGGCAAGTTCGGAATAGCTCCAGTCGTCGAAGGCCTCAAGGATGCCCTTGACGTATCTGTCCTCAGTGACCTTGGCGTTGGCCTGTCGATCGAGTTGGGAGTAGTAGGCAGCTCGGCGCAGAGGGACGTTCTCTCCAGGCACGTTGCGTTCGATCAGCGTGCTGTCGTTGATAAGGACAAGGACGATCCCACTGCGATAGTCCCTCAGGGTGATCGTCGTGGGATGACCGGACACCTCGGGCAACGAGGCGCGCTCGGGGTTGCCCGCGCAGGAGAGGCTCAGGAAGAGTGCGCCAAGAGCGATGAGCGTTCTGGCCGCGGTCGGTTTCGGGGTGCAGGTCATGGTGCGCACGGTAGGTCAGGGGGCTCTCATGAGGGCCAATCCACCCCAATCACGGGCGATCTGATCCCGGCGGACTCTATCCACCGGGCCTCCGGGCCTCAAGATGACCCATGCCAAAAGGGCCTGCCCAGCCTTCAGGGCCGATCCAAATGGGTCTCAGTCCGCTGGTGGCTCGGCCCCCTGGGGGCTTTCCAGCCTCTTGAAGTGTGGGCCCTCCTGGACGGGCAGGAAGAACCGTCCCACATTCGTCAACCCGTCTTCGCTCCAGCGCCAGTCTGCCGCCGCTCCGCGCCGTGATTCCGGGGGCGTGTTGCGGATGAACTTCTGGCTGCCGAATTGCGCTCGCTTCAGGCTCCCGGAGACGCCCACGTGGGCTCCCGGTCCAGGCCAGAGGACTCCATTGCAGTCGTGAGACACCGTGGGGTCGGGGGAGGCTTCCTTGCCACACTCGTCGCAGGCCCAGAAGAAAGTGAAGGCCCCGGTCCAGTGTTCGACCGGGATGAAATCCCCGTCGCGATAGGCGCCACCCATGGCGGGTCCCAGGTTCTCCCACTCCCCGGTGTCCGCACTGGCGAGCACCGGCCAGCTCTCGCGCACCAGGGTGCCTGAACCCAGGGTGTTGATGCGCTTGACCCCATAGGCGGGCAGGTGACGATTCTCCCACACCGGTGCGTCGGGGGCAGCGCCGACCGTGGTCAGGCGATCCACGAAGCTGTAGTCAGCGAGCATGGGAGCCCGCACAAACATGTAGGTGGTCAACCATCCCAGCCCATCCCCCGGCATGGTCTCGTAGGTCGATCCCAGTATCCACAGCTCTTCGTTCAGGGACGGTCGAATGAGACGTATGCGCTCGCCGAACTCCAGCCGTTGGCGGAGGCACTCGGCGGTCCAATACGTGAGGGCTCGCTGGCCCGCGGGCGTGCGCAGGGTCAGGATCTGTTCAAGGACCCCGAAGAGATCCCGGGCACCGAGCATTCTGGGGCCGCGCAGCAACTCGTAGAAGGTCGGACGTGTCGGATCGAAGCCCCGATCGCGTTTGTGGCGCAGGACGTACACGGGCCCGATGCTCTCGTGGACCTCTGGGTCCCAGAAGATGGCCTCCACCGTGTACCAGGAGTTCACGTAGTGCATCAACGATGCATGGGCCATCGACGTCAGGAGGGGCTCGTGAACGATCAACCAGTCCAGTCTGTCCAGGGCGGGGATTACATTCTCAGCCTGCACCTGTGGGGGCAGATGGGCCCAGCCATCCAGCTGATTGGGCAGCTTGATCAGGTGTAGATCCGGTCCTTCGCGTCCGAACACACTCCAGTGGTAGGCACTGGCCACCCGGACGCGACCCCGATTGCGCGCGTGGGTCTCTTTATCGATGTAGTGATCGACGATGAACGGGATGGGCTCGTAGCCTGCGTCCACCTGTTCTCGCACGTACTCCATGGCGTGCCAGAAGCCGCCGAACTTTCGGGTGTTCACCTGGCTCTGGGCGCTCAGCGAAAAGAGCGCCGTCCCGATGAGGGTGGCGGCGGCCAAAGGTCCCTTGGCGACTCTTCCCCGACAGGCCTCCAGAACGGCGTCCAGTCCCCAACCCACAAGGGGCGCGAGCATGGGCAGCAGGGGGAGCCACAGGCGGAAGTCCTTGGATCCCTTTTGGGAGAAGAGATAGATGTTCAGCGCACCTGCCACCAACAGCAGGCTGGACGTCCACGTGGCACGCCTCAGCGCCCGGCCCACTCCGATCAGGGTCAGCAGGACCACCGGGGGCACGGCAAAGGTGAACAGGTTCGTCCAGTACCACGTGGGGTCCTGGGCGGCCGCGAGCACGCGCTCGGTCGTGAGCGGGTCGGTGAACACATCCGCGTAGTACCAGAGGTACATGCTGTCGGCCCAGTCGGCCTTGCCGAGCTGAATGGCGAGGCGGGCCAGGATGCCCAGCACGTTCTCACCCAGATAGGCCACCAGGCTCGCGCCCCAGGCGCCGTAGGCCATGCGATCCATGGCGACCTGGAGAATCACGGCCAAGGTGAAGGTGAGAGCCATGGGGCGCAGAATCGCCAGGCTGCGACGGCGCTCACGTAGGATCACCATCAGGACAAGCGCGGCCGTGATGGGGATCGTCTTGTAGGCCATCCAAAGGGCAAGTCCGAGCCACAGGCCCGCCCACCTGCCGCGCTTCTTCTCGGGAGGTTCGAGCAGTTCGAGCACTCCCAGGCCCACGCAGATGGCGGCGCTCACTCCTGCCACCGGGGAGACCGAGAAGCGTAGGAACGTGGGGTTGGTGGCCAGGGCCAGGCCCGCTCCGAATCCCGTCCAGGGGCCTCCAAGCGCTTTGCCGATGCGCACGGCGATCAGGACCAGGAGCAGGCCCAACCCCATCTGCAACAGGCGAATCGCCGCGATGACCGGCTGAAGGTCCTCGATGCCCAGCAGGTCTGAGGCCAGGAAGAGTGGGGCCAGCAGGGCGGAGAATCCGAATGAGCGGATCTGCTGTGAGTCGATCACTGACTGGTTGCGTACCACGGCCTGGGCTCGCTCCATGTACTCCACCGAGTCAGCGAGTTGGTAGCCGTCGAGATTGATCCACGTGCCGAACTGCAGAGCCAGCGTTGTGATAGCGAGCAGGACCCAGGTGTTACGCGAGGGTCCGTGTGCTGTGGGTTTGGCGGTGTGGGGCAACTCCATAGGCAACCAGGCGATGAACGCCATGTGGGCAGTAGTGTCTTCCCCAGACTGCTTGCAGGCAACACTGCCCTCGGCGGGTTCATCGGGCTGACCATCTTTCCCCCTTTTGGGAATGAGGTTCGGTAGGGATCTCCCTCTACGCCGTGCGTTTAACTCAGTTTCTTTTTGACTTGGCACCCCGCCGGTCGGGATCCTGCATTCGGTGCAGCAAGTTGAGCCTCCGCTCATGCGGCACATCTTTCGGGTCAAACGTAAACACATGCGAGCTTCAACAAGCTCCAACAGCTCTCACGAGTTCTCACAGGGGTTGCAGGATGGGCAAGGTCGAAAAAATCGTCGTTCTAGGAGTTCTCTTCGTCATTGTCTCCATTCTGGCGGTTTCGCTGGACCGGGGTCTGGGTGCGGAGTCGCCCGAGGCGGGGGGGGCCCGTGTCCTCAATGCAGGTGTGTCTGCCAATGCGTTGCAGCCAGCGCAGGTCAATCCACGCACACATGGGCGTAGGGTTCCCGAGCCGGCGCCTACGGCCGAACCGATGCCGGTCGTGGACGTCGCCCCGCTTCTGAGCGCCGAGGTCCAGGATCCACAGGCCGGGCAGGGCGACCTGCAGGATGTTCCCAGTGGCCCCCAGGCTCCGGCCGAAATTGCCGAGGATTGGGATCTCGTCACCATGGAAGGCCTGGAGGTTCACTCGTTTGACCCTCAGATGAGGCTCTACACGGCCGGGGCCGGAGAGGACTTCGTCAGCCTCTCCGAGCGCCTGTATGGAGATGCGGTGCATGCCCAGACCTTGCGCTGCAACAATGAGGGCGTCCTCGATATCCAGGAGGGGCAGGTGCTGCTCGTCCCGGTGATGAGCGACAACGTCGGGGACATGATGCACGAGGTTGCCTCGGGCGAGAACCTGTCGAAGATCGCCGAGCGCGTCTACGGGAAAGGATACCTGTGGGAGAACATCTACGAGGCCAACCGTGACCTACTGGACTCCCCCGACAATCTTCAGCCAGGGATGATGTTGAGGGTGCCCCCGCTGCGGGAGTGAGGTCCGAAGGCCGACCCCACTAGCGTAGGGAGTAGCGGTCCAACTTCTTGTACAGGTGGCTGCGCTGCATGCCCAGTTCCTCGGCCGTGCGTTTGATGTTGCCCTCGTTGCGCTCCAAGCGCATGCGGAAGAACTGCGCCTCGGAGAGGTTCTTGAACTCCTCGAAGGTTCCCGCTTCGTAGGGGTCCTCTCGAGCCGAGTCGTGGGCGCTGGCCAGCGGGGCGAGAGATGGGCCGGCGGCCAGCATGTGCTCGATTTCCTTCAGCCCGATGACTCCGTCGTCCGCAAAAACCGCGGCGCCCTCCAAGAGGTTTCGCAGTTGACGCACGTTGCCCGGCCATTCGTGTTGCATCAGTTGCTGGACAGCCTCGGAGCTGAGCGCGAGAGCCGCGCGGCCCGTGCGCTCGGCCATCTGGGCCAGAAAGTGCTCTGCCAGTGAGGCGACGTCCTCCCGGTGGTCGCGCAGGGCCGGTACCTCGAAGGGCACCACGTTCAGGCGGTAGAAGAGGTCCATACGGAAGGATTTCTCCTCCACGGCTTGGGGCAGATCGGTGTTTGTGGCCGCAATGACGCGCAAATCCACTGGGCGGGCCTTGGAGTCGCCGACGCGCGTGACCTCGTGGGTTTCCAAGGCGCGCAGCACCTTCGCCTGGGCATCGAGGGGCATGTCGCCCACCTCATCCAGGAACAGGCTGCCTCCCTGTGCCGCCTCGAAGTGACCCGTTCGGCTCTCGACCGCGCCCGTGAAGGAACCCTTCTCGTGCCCGAACAGCTCGGACTCCACCAATTCGTGGGGGATGGCGGCGCAGTTGACGGTCACGAAGGGTCCCGTTGCACGCGCGCCCAGGTAGTGGACGTTGCGAGCGATGATCTCCTTGCCCGTTCCATTCTCCCCGGTGATCAAGACCGCCGCGTCGGACTGCGCCACGCGCTGCACCTGCTCGCGCAGCGACTGCATGGCCGCACTGGCACCGATGATCTCCCACCGGTTCGTGAGCTGGCGACGCAGGCCCGTGTTCTCGGCGGCCAGCTTGCGCATGCGCAGGGTGGCTCGCAGGGTGACGAGGACCCGGTTCTCATCCAGGGGCTTCTCCAGGAAGTTGCTCGCTCCCCTCTTCATTGCGTCGACTGCCACGGCCACATCGCCGTGCCCACTGATCAGGATCACGGGTGGTGCAGTTTCGCGTTCTTGGATGGCATCGAGTAAACCCAGCCCGTCCAGGCTCGGCATCTTCAGGTCCGTCAGCACAAGGACCGGCGATCGACCGTCTTCAGCTTCCCGGTCCAGGCGCGCGATGGCTTCATTGCCGTCCTTGGCGGTCCACACTTCGTAGCCCTCATAGGTGAGGAGCATCTCCAGGGACTGGCGGATGTCTCCCTCGTCATCCACCACCAGGATCGCGGCCCGTTGCGTCTCGTCGTTCTTGTCCTTCGTGTTCATGGCTACAGTTTCGTACCCTGCCCGCTTGAGGGCAACGATCCGTGTGCAGCCCTCCAGTCAAATGGAGCAGATACGACGCAAATTGGAGGCCGGCGAGGCCCGTATCGGGGGTGTCCTGTCGGGCACGTCTGCGGACGGGATTGACGTCTCCGTGGGGCGCTTTGGCCTGGAGGGTGGGAATCTGCGCCTTCTGGAGGCCGTGATCCACCGCACCCGGCCCTGGCCCGAGGACCTGGGCCCGCGCGTGCGCGCCTGTCTTGATGGTGCTCCCCAGAATCTGAGCCAGACCGCCCTCTTGCATCGGGATCTGGGCCGTGCCTTCGGCCGTGCCGTGCGCGAGGTCTGTGAGGGCGAGGGCCTGCCTCTCGATCTTCTGGGCAGCCATGGCCAGACGGTCTACCACCACGATGGGGTCGAGCCCTCCGGGCCGGCCAGCTTGCAGTTGGGAGATGGTGACTTCGTGGCCGAGGAAGCAGGCTGTCCGGTCGTGAGTGATTTCCGCCAGGCGGATCTGGCCGCGGGCGGGCAGGGCGCGCCGCTGTCGGGCTACGCTGATGACGTGCTGTTTGCCGAGCAGCCCGAGCCACTGTGCGTTCTGAACCTGGGCGGCATGGCGAATCTGACCTGGTTGAACGGTGAGCAGCTGTTGGCTTTCGACACCGGACCGGCGGGAGCCCTCTTGGACGGACTGGCGCGGCGGCACCTGGGGGAGCCCATGGATCGGGACGGAGCTGCGGCCGCTGCGGGAGCTGTTCTGCCGCACACACTGGCCACCCAGCTCGATCACCCCTTCTTTGAGGAGCCCCTCCCCAAGAGCACGGGGCGCGACACCTTCGGTGAAGCTTGGATCCGCGCCTGGGGGGGGCCGGAGAATTCAGCGCAGGACCTCCTGGCCACGGGGGTGAGGCTCGTCGCAGAGAGCGTGGCGCAGGAGATGGGGCGTTCGCTGCCGTGCATGCCGGACACCCTCTGGGTGGCCGGTGGGGGCGTACACAACGGGGCCCTGATGGACGCCCTACAGGACGCCTTGGCTGCCCGGGATTCGGCCTGCAAGGTGGTCCCGAGCGGCGACGCGGGGGTGGATCCGGATGGACGGGAGGGACTTATTTTCGCGGTGTTGGCGGCGCGCTGGGTCATGGGACAGGGCGTCACTCGCCCTCAGGCCAGTGGGGCGGCCCTGGGCCGGGTCCTGGGCAAGCTCAGCCCAGGGGCCCTCCCCCCCCGCTGAATTGCTCCAGATACAGGTGTCTGGGCCGTAGCCCCCCCCCTCCCAGGGGGGTAGGGCCCCGCGCGGGATGGGCTTGTGAGCCGGGCGCACGCCAGGCTCACGACCCACGGTCAGGCCCTGTCCTGGGGCGTTCCCTTGACCCTGAAGCCGGTCCCGTTATCATTCCGCAACCCACTGTTGCCCCTCCTGACCCTGGTATCCGGGCCCCCAAGCCGATTCGGCTGCCGGGATCCTGACTGAGGTGAGGTGGTCCATTGGCTTCGGCTTTCAATCCTTCTCACGTTCACCCATCCCTGCGGGTCGCCAGCTAAACTCAGCTGGCCCAGGCCGGGGTGGATCTCTCCCCCCAAGACTCTCCCCTCCTTCGAGGAATCGACATGACCCTCGCTCTGATCCGCGACCTGGGCAAGACCACCAGCCTCTGTGTAGCGCTGACCGGTTTGGCTATCACTGGTTTGGCTTTCACCAGCCCCGTCCACGCCGCCCCCGCCCCCGTTCTGAGCGGAGACGCCGCCGATGACTTCCAGGAAGGTGTCACCCTCCTAAGGCAAGGCAAGAAGGCAGAGGCCTTGCAGGCCTTCCAACGAGCACTGGCAAGCGATCCCAGCAACGACGCCGCCTATGAGCTCTGGAAGAGCACGGACGAGCAACTGTTCCTCGACATGCTGGTGGAGGGGGGGGAGTTCGAACTCGTCGCCAAGCGCTTCCTCGACCGCGCACGCATGGGACGCAGTGAGCGTCGCAACGATGCTGATGCCATTGCCGGCTTGGTGGGGACGCTCAAGGCCGCCTCGACCTCATCCGAGCGTCGCTCCGCCATCAGCGCCCTGTCCGCGGAACACGGAGAGTACGCCGTTCCCCGCCTTGTGCGCGTTCTCGCCGACTCCTCCAACGAGGACTGGCGCATCATTGCGATGCACACGCTTACGCAGATGGACTCGGACGTGGTCCTGCCCCTGATCGAAGCCCTGAACACCAGCGACGCCTACCAGCGCGCCAACGTCGCCATGGTGCTCGGGCACATCGGTGATGGCCGCGCTGCCGCCGCGCTGAGTCTGGTCGCCGGTACGGATGCCGACGGCAAGGTCCAACGGGCCGCGTCGAAGGCTGCCGCCAGCTGCGGGGCGAGTGGTTCCTCCCAGGCCCAGTATCTGGTGTTGGGCGAGGACTACTACTACCGCCGGGACAACGTCCTGCGCGACTTTGACTACAGCGACGTGACCTGGTCCTGGGTAGATGGAAACCTCACCAGCACTTCCCTTCCCCGGTCCGTCTATCACAGCACACTGTCCAAGCGTGCCTACATGGTAGCCCTCTCCCAGGCTTCCAACAGCACCGAAGCCCTTGCGGGTGTTGCGCGTGCTGCCGTGGACATCTCCACGCGCTTGAACCGCCTGGCCGAGTCGGGTGAGGATATCAGCGACCATCAGGGTGCTGCTGACGGCGGTCCCATGATCGCCGCCTCCTGTGGTGTTGAAGCGCTGGATCTTGCCCTGCACTGGTGTGTGGTCGCCGACGACCCCGCAACGGGTGCAGCCCTGGCCCGGGTCCTGAGCGCCTGTTCCAGTAGCGGGACTGCGGGTCTCCAAGCGGCCCTCGGGTCCAGTGATGGATCCCTCCGCGGCGAGGCCGCCGTGGCCATGGGAACCATCGCCGCGCGCACCGGTGGCAGTGCCGCTGACGGCCTCGTGTCCGCCTTGGGCGACGCGGCGGGTCGTGAGATCATGCGCCTCGTGGCCGTCATCGACGGCAATGCGGAGCGCGCCAACAGCTTCAGCGCTTCCATCGGGGGACCCGGGGTGCTCGTGAACCATTGCGACACGGGAGCCGGAGGGGTCAGCCTCCTGCGCCGCGTCAGCGGCTTTGACGCCATCGTCGTCGGTGACCAGATCGGCGGCATGACCGTGGATCAGGTTCTGGCCGCGGCGGCCCTGGGTGGTTCTGACACGCCCATCTTCCTGGTCTCTTCGGACGAAGATACGGCGGACGCCTACTCTGATCGGGTCAGTGGTGTGATCAGCGATCTCTCTGACCTCTCCGAGTTGGACTCTGTTTTCGAGGCCAGCCTGACCGGTGACCGCGCCCGAGCCGACGACCTGTCCCGTCGCGCCGCCACGGTTCTGGGTGCCCTGGCACACTCCGGTGCCGACATCAGCTCGGCCCTGGGTGGCTTGGCCCAGCCCATCGGTCACCGTACCGATGATGTCACCATCGCTGCCCTGGGCGCCCTGGCGACTGCCGGAACCCAGGCTCAGGCGGAAGCCATTCTTGCCGTGGTCACTGACGAGAGTCGCTCCGACGCCGCTCGGACCGCAGCTGGTCGTGCCTTGGCCGGAATCTTCGGCAGGAATGACGTGGGTGGCGATGCCCTTGCCGGGCTGGCTGCCGTGGTCCTCTCGGACGCTTCTCTCAGCGTGCGCACTGCCGCAGCCCAGGCCATTGGCTTGGCCCGCCTCTCCGGTAGCGAGCGCGCAGGCCTCGTCGGCGACATCTAGCGAAGGGGTTCGGGGGCAACAGCCCAAGAACCAACTCCAAGGACCTAGTGGCCTCCCCAGGAAATTGATTGGGCCGGGGGAGGCCGCTTGTATGCTTGCGATTCGTACGGACTCCTCTAGAGTCCCTGACGGGGGGCCTCCGAGGACTCCCCCTCCAAAACAAGCCAGAGTAGCTCAATGGTAGAGCACTGCTTTCGTAAAGCAGAAGTTGTCGGTTCAAATCCGATCTCTGGCTCCATCCTCGCCGAGGGTGTCCAGGGCTCCTTGTGTGGCCCGTTCCGATCGGCAGCGCGTGGCCACGACCCGGATTATCCGGATCGATTCTGGTTTCAGCGGTTTTGGGGCTTCAGGATCGGCCCTTCGGGGCCAGTATTTGGCTGACGCCATGCCACCAGCTTCTTCGGAATTCCCACTCATCGTGACGGAGGACGACGGTCTCTCCTCCACACACCTTGCCTTTCAGGGTGGCGATCTGTTCGTGCACTCTGCCCCGGCACCCGACAAGGGGAGGCCCAACGAAGACGCCGCCGCTGTTGTGGCTTGGGGTGGAACCCAGGGTCTTCTGGCAGTGGCTGATGGGCTTGGTGGGCAGCCGAGTGCGGACCAGGCCTCTGGAATCCTCGTCCGGTCACTGGGGGCGTTGGCTCCTGTACCGGGTAAGGAGCTGAGCCCCACCGTTGAGCGCGCTCTGGAAAGTGTGAACCAGTCGATCATGGACCTGGGTGTAGGGGCGGGAACGACCCTGGCTCTCGTAGAGTTCTCCGCGGAGGGCCTGCACTCCCGCCACGTCGGTGATTCCATTGTCGCCTTGGTGGACCGCGATGGGCTTCCCAAGCTGAGCACCATTCCCCACTCGCCCGTGGGCTACGCGCAGGAGGCGGGCTTGCTGACGGAGCTCGAGGCCCTGCGACATCCCGATCGGCACGTGATCTCGAACATGGTCGGATCGAAGGCCATGCGCGTGGAGCGCAGCGAGTTTATCCCCTGGGAGCCGGGAGACACGCTCCTGATCGCCAGCGATGGGCTGACGGACAACATGCTCACCGAGGAGTGGGTGGACATCCTTGTCGTCGCACCTCCGCGGTTGGCGGGTCCCACACTGGTGGCGTTGGCGGAAGAGCGCATGGCCAGAGGATCCGAATCGATCCCGGGCAAGCCTGATGATCTGACCTTGATCGTCTATCGGCGGAACTGAGGGGCTTCGGGCCCCTCGTCGGAATCCGATTGAGCGTGGGCATCGTGGCTTCTGGTGTGCTTGCGCAGTTCGTTGGCCAGGATGATCAGTGTCGGACCGAGCTTGAGCAGGGGTAGGCCCAGGGCGGAGACCAGGAGGACCCAGCCAAGCACGTTGACGCCCGAATCCTGGACCAGACCCAAGCAGAGCGTCGCTCCGAGGAGTAGGGACCAGAACCAGGTGGAGATGTGGGCCCACTCCTGCATGAGCAGTTGAAGAGGGTCGTCCGCGTCAAAGTCCTTGGCCATAGCCTGTTCGTATCCGATTCGGGGCCTCTGAACCAGTTCCTCGTTCGGTGCCTGGAATGCAGCCTCTGCATTCGGCCCCCCCGCCTTGGTAGAGTCGCCCACGCCAGCCATGCCTGTCCTCCCCTTCCAACGTCCCTTTCTGATCGGAGTCGTCCATCTCCTGCCCACTCCCGGCTCCCCCGGGCACAGCCCATCCGGTGCGAGCTGGCTGGCGCGGGCGCGTGAGGATGCCGATGCCCTGGTGGCTGGTGGCTGCCACGGCATCATCGTCGAGAACTTCGGCGACACGCCCTTCTTCCCCGATCACGTTCCCGCCGAGACCATCGCCAGCCTCGCCCTGGCCCTGAGCTCGGTTATCGATCGGGCTCAGGGAAAGCCCGTCGGCGTGAACGTCCTGCGCAACGACGCCCGTGCAGCCTTGGGCTTGTGCGCGGCAACGGGCGCCTCATTCCTGAGGGTCAATGTGCACTCCGGGGCCATGGCCACCGACCAGGGGCTGATCGAAGGGCAGGCGGCGCAGACCCTTCGGGAGCGGCAACGCTTACAGCTACAGACGCCGATCCTGGCGGACGTGCACGTCAAGCATGCCGTGCCCGTGGGGGCGGCATGCCTGGCCGACGCGGCGCGCGATGCGGTGCACCGCGGACATGCCGACGCTCTGGTGGTGAGCGGATCGGCGACCGGGTCGCCGGCGGACCTGCAGGACCTGGAGACAGTGCGCGAGGCGGTCGGGCCGGGCACGCCGATCCTGGTGGGATCGGGCTGCACTCTCGACAATGCCACCCAGTGCCTCGGTTGGGCGGACGGTCTGATCGTGGGGACTGCGCTCAAGCACGATGGCGACGTTCACCAGGCCGTGGACGAGGAGCGGGTACGGGCTCTGGTTTCGGCCGTGGAGGGTGCGTGACCTTGGGACAAGATGGGAAGGCCGGGGCCGAGAACCTGATTGGCCGCAGCTTGTGTGCCGGTGACGTCTTTGGTCGTGCCCTCTGGGTGGGCCGAGAGACCTGGACCTCACCCACCGAGCGCATCGAGCGGGATTGCGTGGCACGTGAGTTGAACACCTTTCGCCACGCTCTGCTATGCGCTCTCACTGAAGGGAAGAATGCTCGAGAGGAGCTGGTGGGGGAGGGCACCAAGTCAGCTGAGCGGGCTCTGGCCTTGGTGGATCAGCACATTCATGCTCTGTGTGACGCGGTCTGGATCGCGGATGTGGAATCCCTCGTCATGACCGAGCACCTGAGCGTGCGCTCGGCCATCCACAAGGTCCTGACCGATGCGCAGCGGGTGGCTCATCTGGTGCGCGATCCACAGCCCCGCCGGCGGGTTCGGCGTCTGGCGGGTGTGGGGCGTTGCGTGCTGGCGGGATTGGACGATCGTCGCGCTGCGACGGCCCTGCACTCACCCGGCACGGGCACGGTCCTGTTGGTGGGTGACGACCTGTTTCTGGCAGACCTGCTGCCCGCTGGGCCCGTGTGTCCCGTAGCCGTGGTCTGTGCAGTGGGTCTTCTGGATGAGGATCTGTTGAGCTGGCTGCGGGCTCGCGACATGCCTGCCGTGGAGCTTGAATCGGGAGTGCCCACCGCCCTCCAGAACGGGGACTGGTTGCGTGTCACCGCCCTGGAGCCTGGGCAGGAGGGGCGCGTGGGAGGTGATCCAGGGCGATCGGACGCCCTGCCGGTCTAGGTTCTGCGGTTCACAGGACGGTGACCCGGGGGAAGCCCCGGACGATCTCCACGACCTTGCCTTCCGCGGGTGCTCCGCCGGGATCCAGGGCAGCCACCATGGCCTCCGCCACGGCTTCCATCCGGTCCTTGGGGCCCAGGGATACCAGTGCAGAGCCGGAGCCGCTGATCGTGGCACCGTACGCGCCTGCCTCGCGAGCGGCCTCCAGGGCAGCCTCGCCGCCCGGTATCAACGGAAGGCGGTAGGGCACGTGCAGGCGGTCCAGAAGGCCCTCCCGCAGGAGCTGGGCATCACCCTCGCGAAGCCCCTCGAGGAGCAGGGCCAGGCGCCGCGGATTCTCCGAGGCATCAGCGTGGGGGAGCGCATCGGGCAGTGCGGAGCGGGAAGCGGCCGTTGTGAGACAGGTCGACGGCCAGGCCAGGGCGATTCCGATGGAAGGGTGGAGCTCGTGCTGTATCACCCGCAAGCCGGTAGCCAGGGGGACGCCCAAGGTGCAACCGCCGAGCAGGGAAGCGGTGGAGTTGTCCGGGTGCCCTTCCATCTCCAACGCCCACTGCAGGACGTCTTGACCCGGGGCCTGCTCGGGATCTTCACCGGCCAGTACGCGCGCCAGGCAGAGGCCCGCGGCAATGGCGGCGCCGCTCGACCCGAGCCCGCGGGCCACCGGGATCTCGGAGTGGGCCCGCAGCTCGAGTCCTGGCAAGCTGGCACCCATGCCTTGGAGGCCACGCCTCAGCGCCTGCAACAAGAGATTGTCCGCGCCCTTTGGCCAGGACTTTGCAGTTCCTGTGCAGGGGCCCAATTCGATACCCTCATCCTCGCCGGGGAAGCACTCAACGGTCAGGTAGATCGAGAGGGCGAGGCCCAGGCAGTCAAAGCCCGGACCGAGGTTCGAGGTGGAGCCGGGGACGCGGACCTGCAGGTGGGGGGGGAGGGCGGCGGACATGGAGTTCCATTGTGGGGATCGGATCGTCGCGGGGCGAGATGGGTGGTGGAGGAGTCTGTGGAACTCCCGGCGGAGCGTCCCGACTTCTTCCCCGATCGACACCGTCTTCGAACACCGGCCCAGTTAGTGGTTGAATGAGGTCCCACCACTACATAGGGTGTGGGTGTGGAAAGGCACCCGGGGATAGGCGCTTGTGGGAGGACACGCGGATGGGCCGGGCTCATCAGGGGTGGTCCTCGGGCGGCTGACCTCGACTCGCCTGGGGTTCCTGCCCCCGGTAGAGGCCCATTCTGGGCGCTTTTCGTCGATGTTCCCCGGACCCGCTAGGTAGCGCCCCTTCAGCAACCCTGCTCGGCCACTGCCAGCGCCAATCCTCCAGCCACGATGACCTACAAAGTTCACGAAGAGAAAGACCGCTTCTCCTCCCGTCTGGCCACGATCCCTGGAGTGCGCACCATGCCTTCCGTCGGGGATTGGATCCTGTTGGAGGTGGACTCTCCCAGCGATCTGGCCAGAAAAGTGAACCGCAGGTTGGCTCCCGGGACGGCCCTGGGCAAAGCATTCGACCAGGGAGAGGAGCGTAGCACCCCCCCCATCAGCGTCCCGCGCAACATGGAAGGTCAGGTCCGCGTGCATGTGCGCGACCCCAAGGTCAACGAGGTATTGCTCAACACCCTGCGGGACGTCGTCGCCTGACCCTCTTCCCGGGGCCCCAGGGCTCCGCGGTCAAAGTAGACTGGGGCCATGATTCTCATCGCCCTACTGCCCCTCGCATTCCTTGCACAGGATCCGCTTCCCAAGGCCGATCCCGAGGTCTCACGATCGTCTCTTCGACATCACCTCGAGTTCCTCGCCTCCGATGAGCTCAAGGGCCGCGGCACCGCGACGCCTGAGAGTGCACGCGTCAGCGCCTATATTGCGCGCAGCTTGGAGCGCTCTGGCGTGCAACCCGGTCAGGGCAAGAGCTACTTCCAGAGCGTGCCCCTGCTGACGACCTCCTTCGACGGTCCCCATCGGTTGAGTGTGTGGGGTGCTGGTAAAGGGGAGGCTCACACTCTCGAAGAGGGAGTCGAGTTCAGTGTCAGTATTCAGGGCGCTCCGAACTCCACCGCGGTGTTGCGCACCGTGGTGGTGGAGAATGAAGAAGACCTGCCCAGCGAGGCCGACCCGAACGTGGCGCTTGTCATGCACTCGTCGCGCCGCAAGAGCTTCGGCTGGCTGGAGGACCACGGCTTCAAGGATGGAGTCGGCTTCGGGTTGATCGTTCGTGTGCGCCCCACACGAACCGGGCAGTCCCGGGGCTTGCCTCGACCTCGGGTGGAGCGCGCCTGGCTTGCGGCAGAGGACAAGCCCGACGTGCTGACGGTCATGGGAGAGGCGGCCGTGGATCTCTGGGGCGGCAAGGTCGAGCGCCTGCAGCTGAGCATGTCGGGGGAGCGCCGGGCCACCCCTGAACGCAACGTGGTGGGTGTGCTGAAGGGGGTTGGGACTCCCGAGCGGCCCGACCTGAAGGACGAGGTCATCGTGCTCTCCGCCCACTTCGACCATGTGGGCCTGTTGAGCGGCGAGGCCGAAGAGGGGGTCGATGTAATCCGTAACGGTGCCGACGACGACGCCAGCGGCTGTGCGGTGCTCATGGAGCTGGCCGAGGCCCTGGGCTCGGGCCCGCCCCCTGCCCGTACGGTCGTGTTCCTGTTCTGTGCCGCCGAGGAGATGGGCATGTGGGGCACCTACTACTACGCCGACAACCCCTCGGTGCCCCTTGAGCGCATCGTCTGCAACCTGAACCTCGAGATGCTGGGCATGCCGGACGAGCTGGCCGGAGGCGTGGGCAAGGTCTGGCTGACCGGTTTCGAGCGCACGAACCTGGGGCCCCTGTTCGTCTCGGCGGGCTTCGATGTGGGCCCCGACATGCGGCCCGAGCAGAACTTCTTCGCACGCTCCGACAACATCGTCTTCGTCAAGAAGGGCATTGTGGGGCAGACCCTCTCCACTGGAGGGGACAACCCCAACTACCACCAGGTGACAGACGAGGCCGACACCCTGGACTATGAGCACATGCAGCGCTGCGGTCAGGCGGCGCTTGAGGCGGCTCGTCTGCTCACGAGCGGTCAGGTTACACCCGCCTGGAACGAAGGCGAGCCCAAGCTCGGGCGGCGGTGATTTCTGAGATCGCGCCGCGCCGTTTTGTTTCCAGGAGACGTATTCCTCGCTAAGATTCTGCTCCCCCAACCGCAATCGAACTGAAACCCAATCCCACCCATGGCTAGCAGCACCAAACACAAGACGCACCTCCACAAGGAGAGTTCGAGTAGCGAGAATCGACCTGCACGCAAGAAGGACCGTCGCCTCTCGGCTGGGACGGCCAACCGGTTCGACCTCTACCAGCGCTCCGTCAACTCGCCGGAGACGGACGTGGACTTTCTGATCGAGGCCTATGAGACGATCCGTGGCCGCAAGCCCTTGCACCTGCGCGAGGATTTCTGTGGAACGGCGAACCTGGCGGCGGAATTCCTGGCGCGTGATTCCAAGAACACCGTTGAGGGTTTCGACCTGGACCCTGAACCCATGAAGTGGGGTAAGGGCCGGAACTTCGATCGCGTCGAGGACCGCGACGCGCGCATGACCTGGCACGAGAAAGACGTGCGTAGCTCGGCGGACAAGGCGCCGGACGTGACCATCGCGGCCAACTTCTCCTACTGGGGCTTCAAGGAGCGCGAGGAGCTGCTGGGCTACCTGCGTTCGGCCCACGAGGACCTGGCCGAGGACGGGATCATGGTCATGGACCTGTATGGTGGTCCCGAGGCCCTGAATGAGATGGAGGAGGTGCGCGATATCGACGGCGCCTTCGACTACATCTGGGACCAGAAGAGCTGGGAGCCGGGCACAGGCCGCTACCAGTGTTCCATCCACTTCCGCTTCCGCGATGGATCGGAGATGACGGACGCCTTCACCTACGACTGGCGCTTCTGGCACCTGACGGAGCTGCGCGACGTTCTGCTCGAGGCCGGGTTCTCCAAGGTGACCTGCTACTTCGAGGGCACCGACCCCGATGACGAGAGCCAGGGCGATGGCATCTTCAGCCCTGACCCCGTGGGCGAGAACTGCGACGCCTGGTTGGCCTATCTCGTCTCAGAGAAGTAGCGCTCGGGAGCCGCCTTCTACAGACGTCGGACTTTCGGATTGGGCCACAGGTCTCCGCGCCTCCGCAGGATGCGGAGACGGTTGCGCTGTGCGTGACCCTACTCGACGTGTTCGGTCACGTTCTGCACCGTGAACAGGTCGTCCACGTCAAAGGTGACCGGAGTCGTGATGCCATAGCCCCGGGGCATGGGCTTCAGCTTGATCTCCAGGAGAGCCTGGGGCTTGATGCTGCTGACCACATCGGTGACCTCGTCGCCTTCATTCTCGGGAATCTCGACGAGCACCACGGGCCGATCGACGATGGGCGTCACCATGAGCTTCTCGAAGTGCTCCTTGCAGTGCTCGCAGGAGAGGCGATAGAGGATCACGTGTGCCGGTGGGGGGATCATGTCCACCACGCTCGGATCCTCGAAGAACCCGACCAGGTCCAGGTCGTGGATCATCTTGCCCTGCCACTGGGACGGGGTGAAGTGGTGCCAGTCGGCTCCCTCGGTATCGACGACCACGGTCTCTTTTCCTGTGTCTTCATCGACGTTGATCGTGACCGTGGCCTCTTTGAACTTGAACCACGGATAGATGAGAACCAAGGCGAACAACGGCACGAGCTTGGTGATGGGCTTGCACTCCTCGGGCCCGACGCGCCAGCTGCGGCGCAGGACGAGACCTGCCAGAAGCGTCGAGTCGATGGCCATCATCATCCAAGGCTCGATGGGTACCTTTGAGCCAAAGCATCCGCAGCTCGAATCACCGCTTTGCATCATCTGCATCAGAAGCAGATCGAAGGCGATGAACATCAGGATGAGCAGCTTGGCGCCGCAGCGCGGCCGCGTGAAAGCCAGGATGACGATCGACAGCTCGATGCCAATGGCCAGGCGAAAGCTCCACGCGGGGCGCAGCAGGGGAAACTCCTGGATCGTGGGTGGCAGATCGGCGGGGGTTCCTGCGAAGAGCTTGAACAGAGCCCCGGCGGCAACCCAGAGGGCGGCCAGCGTGAGGATGTGTCTGGCACCAGAGGGCGCGGGTGTGGTGGGTGTTGTCATGGAGTTGCCCGGGGGAGCACCGGAGTACGGGAGGCGGCGCAGAATGTGAGTTCAGGAGGGTTGTTCGGCAGGCAAGCTCTCACCCTGGCTGCAATTCTGCTCTGAGCTTCTCCCAGAACCCCGCGTCCTCTCCCCACTCCATCCCTACCAGGACGACGTAGCGCTTCTCCTCCAACTCCTCCAGGGCCCTCTTGCCGACAGCTCCCTCGAAGATCTCCAGCTCCACGCCCCCTGCCCCGGAGCCCACCTCCATGAACACGTCCTCCCCGCGAGTGCCCACGGGTACGGCCTCGCCTCCAACTTCTCGTGCTCTGAAGTCCCGTATCCAGAGCTCGGCTTCCAGGCTTTTCAAGCGTTCCACGACGCTCACCCCGGCAAATCCCAGCACGAAGGCCCGTCTGCGCTCGACCCGGCCGTCGGCTCCTTCACGGTCCGGCTCTCCTCGACCAGAAGCCAGGGTGAGGAATCCCGCCCTGTTCAGGGCCGCCAGGACGTCCTGCACGCCGTCGCTCTCCTCGTCAGTGGAATCCGCGCCCCAGCCGGGAAAGGAGTCCACCCGGCCCTCGACGAAGAGGGCCCCCAGCTCGCACAGGGCGGCGAAGCCCTCCGCCCGGCCCCACGCTGCGATCCCGTCCACTGGGCGCTCATCCATGGTCACAGAGTAGTTTCTCACAGGCTTGAGCGCTCCCCCGCTACACTGCCAGCCCGCTCCCTCCACCTCGGCCACCCTCCTCCCCATGTTCGACATTTTCTCCAATCCCTTCGTCCTCTCCATAGGTCTGTACCTGACAGCTCTCGTGGGCGTGGGCGTCTACAAGGCCCGGTCGGTCAAGGACAGCGACGACTTCATGGTGGCCGGGCGCAGCCTGCCCTGGTACATCCTCGTCGGCACGCTGCTGGCCACCTGGATTGGAAGCGGGTCGATGTTCGCAGGCGCGGGCCTGGGCTTCCGCAACGGCCCTTCGGCCCTGTGGTCCAACCTGGGGGCGTGGATGGGGATCGTGATGGTCTTCTTCATTGCCAAGCGCATCCGGAATTTTGGCAAGGTCACGGTGCCGGACATTTTCGAGGCGCGCTACGGGAAGACCGCTGCCACCCTCGCGACGATCACCACGGTCATCGCCTACCTGACCATCGTCTCCTATCAGTTCAAAGGTGGGGGGCGCGTGCTCTCCATCGTGACAGAGGGCGAGATCACGGCGCAGACCGGGATCATCATCACGGCCGTGTTTGCGATCCTCTACACGGTCCTGGCGGGCATGCTCTCGGTGGTCTACACGGACGTGGTCAACGGTGTGCTCATGAGCATCGGCTGTGTGGCGACCCTCTGCTATCTGGTCTGGACCGTGGGAGGAGTGGATGAGGTTGTGGCCACGGCGCAAGCCGCGGGCAAGCTCGATCTGTTCGGGCACTGGGCCAACGAGTCGGGCTCGGGTGCGTCGGGTCCCATAATCGCACTGAGTATCGCGGTACCCACCATGTTGCTGCTCCTTGGAGACGCGAACATGTACCAGCGCATCTTCAGTGCCAAGGATGGCGGTTCGGCGCGCAAGGCCATCCTCTTTTGGGTTGTCGGGGTGGCCGTGTTGGAATCCTGCATCTCCTTCTTGGGTCTGGCCGGATCGGTTGCCGCGGAGAAGGGGTTGATCACCGACCTCGCGGCCCAGGGCAAGGACGCCACCGAGTTCATCATCCCCACGCTGGCCCTCGAGCTGATGCCCACCTTCCTGGGCATGGTGCTGGTGGCGACGATGATGGCGGTGATCGTCTCCACGGCCGACTCCTTCCTGCTCATTCCCGCCACCAACCTGACGCGGGACGTGTATCAACGCTATATCGACAAGGATGCCTCAGAGAAGCGCGTGGTGTTCATCAGTCGTGTGCTGGTCCTGGTCTTGGGGGGCGTTGCCTACCTGCTCGTGGATCAGTTCCCGACGGTGCTCGCGGCAGCGTACACGGCCTATCTGATCTACGGAGCTTCGATCACGCCCTCTCTGCTGGCGGCCTTCCTCTGGAAGCGGGCAACGCGGCAGGGGGCGGTGGCCTCCATCCTGGCGGGAGCCGTGGTGACCCTGATCTGGAAGTTCGGTCTGTCGGACGCGACCATGGCCGGTTGGAACCCCATCCTCAAGGAGGCGACCTTCCCGGCCGCCGGTCTGTCCGTCCTGACCCTGGTCCTTGTCAGCCTGGCCACCCCCGCGCCCCCCAAAGAGGCGTGGTCCCAATTCGAGCAGGATCGCGAGGCCTAGGAACGGCCTGAGACCTCTTGGGCAAGGCCGGTTGAGGGGAAATCGGACCCCGCTCCAGTCCCGAACTCCTTTTGCCGACAAAAGGGTCGAGAGATGGCTGTCGCCGACAGCCCGACGAGGAGTGTTTACGGGGCCTGGCGGCCCCTGATCTGCGAACGGAGCTTGAGGCATGGCGTGGCTGGATTCTCTATTTAATCGAATGGTGGAAGTGGGAGCTTCCGACCTGCACATGACCTCGGGCCGCAAGCCCGTCTTGCGTATTGACGGTGAGATGGTCTCCATTGAGGAGTGTGAGGCCATTACCCCCGACCAGATGCGCCAGATCCTGCTCGAGATCACGCCCGCTGAGAACGTCGCCCAGTTCGAGAGCGAGCACGACACGGACTTCGCCTATGAGATCAAGGACCTGGCCCGCTTCCGGGCCAATCTGTTCGAGGACAACCGTGGTCCGGGCGGCGTCTTCCGTGTGATCCCTGCCGAGATCCTCACCGTTGAACAGCTTGGGCTGCCCCCAGCGGTCATCGACCTGTGCAGCCTCTCGAAGGGTCTCGTGCTGGTCACCGGGCCCACCGGCAGCGGCAAGTCCACGACCCTGGCGGGCATGGTCGATCACATCAACGCCACCCGTAGCGAACATATCATCACCATCGAGGACCCCATCGAGTTCGTGCACTCCGACAGGACCTGCCTTGTGAACCAGAGGGAAGTGGGTGGACACACGAAGAGCTTCAAGCGTGCCCTGCGCGCCGCCTTGCGCGAGGACCCGGACATCATCCTGGTGGGGGAGCTTCGAGATCTCGAGACCATCGAAATCGCCCTGGAGACGGCAGAGACGGGACACCTGGTCTTCGGGACCCTGCACACAACCACTGCGGCCTCCACCGTGGACCGCATCATTGATCAATTCCCCGCTGACCGTCAGGCACAGATCCGGACCATGCTCTCGGGATCGCTCAAAGGTGTCGTTGCGCAGACCCTGTGCAAGAAGGTGGGTGGTGGCCGTTGTGCCGCGCTGGAGATCCTGCTCGTGAACTCCGGTGTCGCCAGCCTGATCCGAGAGGGCAAGACGCACCAGGTCACCTCCCAGATGCAGATGGGTGGGAAGGCCGGAATGCGACTCATGAACGACTCGCTGGCGGAGCTCGTTCAGTCGGGAAAGGTCAGTCCGGATGAGGCCCTGCACCGATCCGTGGATCGCCATGGGCTCACCGCTCTACTGAACGGGGGATCGTCGGACAAACCTGCGGCATCGTCGCCCCCGAAGAAGGGCGCTGCTCCCGATGCGCCCCTTCCTCATTCGGGTGACAAACATCCTCAGGGGGACTCCTTCGAGCAGTTCAAGCGCATGCAGAAGGGCTCGAACTGACCACGGTAGCCGGGTGAGCACAGACGGTGGGGCGGTGGCGGTGCTAGGATACGCGCCCTTTATCTCCACCGAGGCCCGTATTGATCTCTCCCGCTCATCTGCTCCGCAAATCTCTTCGCCCGTTCGCGTATCTCCTGCTGGCCGGCAGCTGGGCTCACCCCTGCACCTGTGCCCAGGAGCCTGCCGTGGCCGCACAGGGGCTCACCCTTGAGCAGGCTTCCGGCCGGGCCAAAGCACCCTCTTTTTCAGCCCGGGCACAATCGGTGCGCTGGGCCCACGATGGCCGCCACGTGGTTCTTGGGCGCGATGAGGAGGCCCGCTGGCTTGATCCGGTCACCCTCAAGGAGAGTGAACCCGAGCCGCGGCCCAAGGTGGAGCGAGAAGAAGATCCGGACCGCGTCTCGACCACAAAGCTCAAGCGTAGCCTGACCGAGAAGTTCGGTGAGCTGGAGCTGATGGATCTCTCCGATGACGAATCGGTGGCCGGCTTTGTGCAGGGCAACGACCTGTTTGTCTTCACGATCGGGAACGGCAAGCTCGTGCGGATCACGGACAACGGTACTCCGGAGTTCCTCAACGGCAAATTGGACTGGGTCTATCAGGAGGAGGTCTACGGGCGTGGGCGCTTCAAGGGCTTCTGGCTCTCCCCCAAGGGCAAGTACGTGGCCTTTTTGGCCCTGGACGAGTCGGCCGTGCACCCTTTCACGCTCGTGGACCACATCGAGGACGGTACCCACCGCGTGCGCCCCGAGGAGGTCAACTACCCCAAGGCCGGGGATCCGAACCCCGTGACCGCTCTGGGAATCGCGGATACGAAGACGGGCAAGGTGCGCTGGGCAGACCTCTCCTCTTACGAAGGCCAGGAGCCGCTGGTCGTGCGGGTGGATTGGACTTCCTCTGGTGTCTGTCACTACATGGTGCAGGATCGCATCCAGTCCATCTGCGACCTCCGTGCCTACAACCCGCGCAAGGGGAGCGATCGCCTGCTGATCCATGAAGAGTCCGATTCGTGGGTGAACCGTCCGCCCGCTGCACGCTGGATCGGAGACAAGACCTTTCTCTGGGAGAGCGAGCGCACGGGCTACAACCATCTCTACCGCTATCGCCCGGACGGCAAGCTCATCGGAGCGGTGACCCAGGGTGAGTGGGCGGTGAGAGGCGTGGCTCACATCGACGTCGAGGCCGAGAGGATCACCTTCGGCTCGACGAAGGACGGGGCCGTGAATCGCCACACCTACTCCACAAGCTTGAAGGGTGGCGAGGTTACGCGCCTCACCAATGGACCCGGCTCCCACTCCCTCTCCTTCTCGGAAGACAGACAGTTCTTCCTGGACAAGGTCTCTTCCCTTGAGGAGCCTGAAGAGGTGCGGCTGTGTTCGTCTGCAGGTGAGGTCCTGAAGGTGCTCAGTCAGGCTTCCGCTCCGACCGTGGAGGGAGGGCCGGAGCTGGCCCGGTGGAAGCTGCATGAGGTCGAATCACGGGACGGTACGCCCCTCGACGTGGCCCTGATGTTGCCCGTGCCCTTCGACGAGAGCCGTCCCCACGCCGTGTTCATCGACACCTACTCGGGGCCGGATAGTCCCAGCGTGAGCAATCGTTGGAGCATGAGCGCCTGGGATCAGTTTCGCGCCCAGCAGGGCATCATCCTGATGCGCGTCAATGTGCGCACCGCCAGCGGCAAGGGGCAGTGGGCCATCGGTCAGTGCTACCGTCGCCTGGGGGTTATGGAGTTGAGTGACCTGGTGGACTGCGTGGACTGGCTCTGCGCCAATCCCTGGGCCGATGGCGAGCGGGTAGGGATCACCGGGTACAGCTACGGTGGGTTCATGGCCGCCTACGCGCTTGTGGCCTCCGACCGCTTCGCCCTGGGCATCGCTGGTGGTGGGGTCTACGACTGGGGTTTGTACGACACCATCTACACCGAGCGGTTCATGGCCACGCCCCAATTGAACGCGGATGGCTACAAGGAGACCTCTTGCCTTGAGCGGGCCGGAGATCTGCACGGCTTCTTGCACATGCACCACGGTGTGATGGACGACAACGTGCACTTCCAGAACATGATGAAGATGGCCTATGCCCTGCAGCGTGCGGGGCAGACAGAGTGGAGCATGATGGCCTATCCCCAGGCACGGCACGGTATCCGCGACAAGGAGCAGCGCTGGCACGCGCGCCGGGCCGAGTGGCGCTTGATCGAAGAGCATCTGCTTCAATAGTGGCCCCGACTACTCCGGCGACCGACCCTGCTTCTACCCCCGCATACTCCATACCCGCTTCCGACATGACTCTGCCTTCATCCGTCCACCCTCCTCAGCGCGTGTTGTTGGGCCCTGGCCCGAGCGTGATCGATCCGGCCGTGCTTTCAGCCCTGGCTCGCCCGACCTTGGGGCACCTGGATCCAGCCTTTCTCGTGATCATGGACGAGGTGCGTGGCATGTTGCGTCAGGTGATGGGCACGGAGAACGAGCTCACCTTCCCCATGTCCGGCACAGGCTCTGCTGGCATGGAGACCTGCCTGGTCAATCTCATCGAGCCCGGAGACCCGGTGCTGGTTGCCGTGAACGGGGTCTTTGGGACACGCATGGCCGAGGTGGCTCGGCGTGCCGGGGCCGAGGTCACCACGGTGGAGCAGACCTGGGGCCGTTCGTTCAGTGCCGACGAGCTGCGCGCAGGCGCGGGAGGGAAGTCGTTCAAGCTGCTCTGCATCGTCCATGCCGAGACCTCCACGGGTGTGCTGCAGGATCTCGCTGCGGCCCGCACGGTGGCCGACGAGTGCGATGCTCTCCTGTTGGTGGACTGCGTGACCTCCCTGGGAGGCCATGCGGTGCACCTGGACGACATGGGCGTGGATGCGGCCTACTCGGGCACCCAGAAGTGTCTCTCCTGTCCCCCGGGGCTCTCGCCAATCAGCTTCAGCCCGCGCGCCAGCGCCGTCCTGTCTGAGCGCAAGACGCCCGTGCAGAGCTGGTACCTGGATCTGTCCATGATCTCCAACTACTGGGGGAGTGATCGCGCGTACCACCACACGGCGCCCATCAACATGCTGTACGGGTTGCACGAGTCCCTGCGGCTGATCCTGGTCGAGGGTCTGGAGGAGCGTATCGCCCGGCACGCCTTGCACGGGCGGGCTTTGGTGGCGGGCCTCGAGTCCATGGGGCTCGCTCCCCGGGTCGCTGCGGAAGAGCGACTGGCGCCCCTGACGGCGGTGGCTGTGCCGCAAGGTATCGACGACGGGCGTGCCCGTTCTTTCCTGCTCAATCAGTTCGGCTTGGAGATCGGAGGCGGGCTGGGTCCCATGGCGGGCAACACCTGGCGCATCGGCCTGATGGGTGCGGGTGCCACACGACACAGCGTCACCTTGTGCCTCGCCGCTCTACGTGCTGCCCTGACGGATCAGGGCCAGGACCCGGGCGTTGATCCCCTCATGGCGGCTGGGGAGATCTACGCCTCCTGAGGATTGCCGTCGGCCGCAGAGTCTCAGGCGTCAGGACCCCAGAACCGTCTTCCAGTCGGATACCACCTGCGCCCAGGTGTTCCCATGGGATTCCAGGTTGAGGGCCACGAGGGGAGCCAGGACGCGCCTCATGTCGGCGGGGCGGGCCATCAGGATGGCGCGTACCCGAATGAGCCAACCGGGCTTCTGGGGGGGAGGTACTTCCGCGAAGCGCTCCGGGTGGTCGCGCAGGGGGAAGTACTGGCTGGCGAGCTCGAAGTGGGTGGCGCGCAAGTTCTGCATCAACAGCTCCTCGGCGGGGTCCTGGGCGCGTTGGGAGCCCGGCTCGTCCGGATCAGTCGGGTAGAGTTGCGAGGGCAGCATCCCGAAGTCCCTGCAGATCGCCGCGAACAGCTCGCCCGGTTCGGGTGCGGACAAACCCGTTTCGGCGGGGATGAGGTCAGCGTCCGAGCGGCAGCGCTCCAGGGCTTGTTGGGTCAGCTGGACCCCAACCATGAAGCTGATAAGCGGCCCCTCACCTTGCAGTCGGCGAGCAAGGGCCAGGATCTGGCCCACGCCGGAGGCGTCCACGCTCTCGGATTCCAGAGCCTGCTGCGCGAGCTTCATCGTCTCTATACCTGCGAAGGGCTCACTCGCCACGGTGTACACGCCGCTGGCCAGAAGCTCCTGCCAGCGCGCGAACTCGGTGGTGGCCTCCCCGCCCGCTTCCCGCGCTGTGTTGCAGGCCTGTGCGCACAGCTCGAGGTTTGGTCCCTGCCGGTCGCTTGAGTCCGTAGCTCCCCCCCAGGTCAGTAGCTCAGTCCAGTTCTGGTCCAGTCGCGCCAGCTGCGACTCCGAGAATCCCGCAGTCGAGCGAGCAATGAAGATGCCCAGGCTGGCCAGGACGCAGAGCCCCAGGAGTGTGATGCCGAGCTTGATTCTCACGCAGGGTATCTTGCCATGTCCACCCTCTCTCAGGTTCGGACCTGCTTGAACTCCAGCAGGGTTGAACCGCGGGTGTAGGCGATGCCCGAGAGGTTGTTGGTGTAGACGTCGGCGTTGGGCCCTCGACCAGCGTAGGAGAACTCCGCGATCACCCCATCCTCGAGCTCAAGCTCGAAGAAGTAGGTCGTGCTCCCAGAGAATCCACTGAGCTCCACTTCACTGCGCCGAGAGAGGATCACGGCTGGGCGACAGAGTAGCTCTTGGCTCGTCGCCTGCTTTTGCAGGCGCACACCGCGCACGTATTGAATGATGCCGAGTAGGACCATAAAGCCCCCCAGAGGGGTGGACCAAAGATCCATGGACTTCATCAGCCAGTCCAAAGACAGCCAAGCCGTTCCCCAGGCCATCAGGGTCCAGGCCAGACCCGTCAAGCGCGCTCCGCGCTGGAAGGCGGGGGATTCCGGAGGGGCGACACCTGGGGCTTTGGCAAAGGCCTCGCTCTCGCGCACCTTGGCGAGCCGCGGCGTGTTCTTGCTCTCTCTTCCTTCGGTCTCGCTCCCATCCCCGACAGGCATGACGCAGTAGGGGCAGATCGATACCGGCGTGTCCGGCAGCTGTGCCTGACAGTTGGAGCAGCGCTTGGGAGCGGAGCTTGTCGCTGTTGAGGAGTCGGCCATGCCTGCATTCCAGCATGCACCGCGCGTCCTTTCTAGGGCCGGGCTCCGATCATGGGCAGAAGACCAGCGTCAGCCCATCGGAGAGATTGTTACCCACCGGGCCGCCGCTGGGGTCCCGGTACCAGAACTGCTGGTTCCAGGTCTCTCCAGCCAAGATCTGGCTCGAGCCCGGGAGGTTGAGCAGATCTATCGCCATCGTGGCCTGCCCCGCGGGGTCGATCAGCAGGGCGCCGAACCGGACGTGGTTGCTCGCGATGCACATGAACCCGTCTCCAACGGGATTCTGGGTCTGACCCTGGCCGAGGAAGAACAGGCCGAATTGGCTGGGGGGCAGGTTGTCGCAGGTCAGGACCAGATCGTTGGCCAGGATGGAGGTGCTGCCCGTGTAGCCCATGGTGGCCCCAGCGCCCACGGAGTTCGGTGCTCCCACGCAGTAGTTGAGCCCGGGAGGACAGGGGTTGGGGTCGTCGTAATACAGAGTCACCGTCGCCACGCCAGAGGTTCCGCCCGGGCCGGAAGCCTGGAAGGTCAAGGTGTCCGTGCCACTGGCTCCCGCCTGGGGCTGGAACACACGCCACTTCCCTACGCCTCCCAGACTCGTGGACTGGGAGGGGTTGGTCAGAACCGTGGTGTTGATCGTCGTGGGATCGTCCGAATGGCTGACCGGGAGCTCAAGTAGGAACGACGAGTCGTTGCGCACATGCTTGCTGAAGGAGAAGACCCCCGGAGCGCTTCCCGTGGTCGTACCCGAGTACACGATGGAGAGGCTGACGGGTGCGCTGCGCGAGCGCGTTCCATCGGCGTAGCGCGTCTCAGCCTGCACCATCACAGCACCGCCTGCTCCCAGAACCTGACCGTACAGAGCCATGCTGGTGTTTTGGCCCAACGCTGAAGCAACCACCCTGTGGCCGCGCATCAGCACGGTCTCGACGACCTTGGCAGGGCCCGCCGGACTGACCGTGAAGCCGAACAGGGTGCCCAGGTCGCCACTTGAGTTGCTCGTCGTCAAGCCGACGCTGGCTCCCAGGTTATCCACGATCAGGCTGCCCGCCCAACGTCCGACGTTGCGTTGCATTTTGCTGTCCGTGGCGATGATGCGCAGGTCGTGCCAGCCATCGGTCAACTCTGTCGTGTCGAGGGTGAAGGTGCCCACTCCGTCCACCGTGTCCAGGCGTACGCCGTCCAACAGCAGGTCCAGCCTGGCGATGCCGGCGCCCGGGGCCGTGCCGGAGGCCACCGGCGACAGAACGATCGTGCCGGAGACCGGAGTCTGCGGGGCACCGGGCAGGTCCACAAAAGGGGGACTGCCGTAGGGCCGCGTGAGGGGATCGCCTAGGAAGAGGGACTGGAAGGGCATGAACCCGGTGCTGCGGAACCAGGCTTCTCCTAGCGTGACGCCCTTGTAGTAGGCCACGTGCAGAAGGGGGTGAGGGAACTTGCCTGAGTAGTTGCAGGGTTCCTCGATGGTGCCCGCCGTGCCGCTCGCGCCCTTGGTGATCCAGGCGCTCATTTTGGTCTGGGAGCCTGTCCAGAAGCTGCCCGCGTAGCTGGTCAGGTGATCAGCGAAGGAGCCCGGAAGGAGGCTGAAGCCGGGGTCGGCGATGCTGGGGCTGGCCCAGCCGGTCATGACGCCGAGGCAGTCGTGGTTGCCCAGGGGCAGGACCGAGAGCAGGTGCTGGCCGGCGCCACCCGCGGTGTTCAGGCGGGTTACCGCCACCGGATACTTGTCGTGCCGGGGGCTGGAGCGCGCGCTGTCCGTCGTCTCCATGTAGTAGACCGTTCCAAGGGGCGCGGTGAAGTCCGCCGCCACGCTGCGGTCGATCATGTCGAGCACCTCTTGCAAGGTGTTCCCCCGCGTGCCCGTGTATCCGAGCATCGTCGGAATCAGATAGCTCTCGGCCTTGGCATTCGAGCTTGGGACTCCGAAGTAGTAGGTCTTCTCGGAGTCAAAGGCGTTGCCGGAGTAGATCGACTTGAAGAAGTGGTTGGGCGTATTGATGGGCAGGCCGGCCTGGATGTCCTCGGATTGCCGATAGAGGCCATAGGCGCCGGGAACCGTAAACCTGGTGACGGGCGAACACTGGTCGGAGATCAGGCCCGGAGCAGAGATGTAGTAGTTGTCGCTGGGGGGCACGACCACGAAGTCGACCTGAGCGGTCATCCCGGTGTTCGCGAGTTCACCCACGAAACCCTGCATATTGGTCGCCGCGAAGGTGGAGTAGTCCGTGGTTCCCGGCCGCATGAAGATCATGTTCTGGGGCGGGATCCCGCGCTTCTCCGCATAGTGGTTGGCCACGTACAGGGACTCGGGATTGGACGGGTCCACGATCAGTAGTGCTCGCTCTCCATCCTGGGTCGCCGCGAGGGGCGCGGTTCCCAGAAGGGCGAGCAGGTTGACGGCGGCTGAGGCGCGTTTGGAGATCATAGCAGAGTCCTTTGGTGGCGAGAGTTGCCGTGCAACAGGGAGGCCTCCAAAGTAGCACGGGGGTCCAGATCTCGCCGTTCCTGGGCTCTTGGCGTTTACAGCAGGGGGCTGGTAGAGGATCGTGGTCGGCATGTCTTACCGTTCACCACTTACTTTCGCGGCTGCGGGCCTTCTCGCTTGTGCTCCCGGGACCGTGTCCACTCCTGTGGATGCACACAGCCTGGCCCGTCCGGACCAGGTGCGTGTGCAACATGTCAGCCTGGATCTGAACCTCGATTTTGAGGGACAGCGCGTCCACGGTCGTGCGACGCTGGGCTTGGAGCGCATTGACACTGGAGCGCCGTTGATCCTTGACACCCATGAGCTCCTTATCGAGGCGGTTCGCGGTGCCGATGGTGGTGAGCGCCAGTGGACACTCGGGGAAGAGCAGGGACGCCTGGGGTGCGCGCTGACCATTCAACTTGTCGAGGACGAAGACGAGATCTCGGTGATCTACAGCAGTGGTCCGGGAGCCGAAGCCCTGCAGTTCCTGGCGCCTTCCCAGACGGATGGGGGGCGGCAGCCTTTCCTGTTCACCCAGGGTCAGGCGATCCTGACACGCTCGTGGATTCCACTTCAGGATTCACCCGCCGTACGCGCCACCTATGACGCTACCATCCGCGCCCCACGAGGCCTGACCGTTCTGATGAGCGCCGGCTCGCGAAATGGTCCCACGCCCGTGTTGAAGGAATCCGCGGACAGCGCCCCGACCGATCTGTGGCGCTTCCGAATGGAGAATGCGATCCCCAGCTACCTGATTGCCTTGGCCTGCGGCGACCTCGTCTCCCATGACGTGTCCGAGCGCTGCGCAATCTGGGCTGAGCCGGGTGTCCTCTCCTCGGCAGCCGCCGAGTTCGCCGACGTGGAGCGCATGGTGCAGAGCGCGGAGGGCCTGTTTGGCGCCTATCAGTGGGGCCGCTACGACCTGCTCGTGCTACCTCCGGCCTTCCCCTACGGCGGCATGGAGAATCCCACCCTGACGTTCCTCACGCCCACCACCATCGCTGGAGATCAGTCCCTGGTCTCGATCATCGCCCACGAGCTGGCTCACTCCTGGTCGGGCAACCTGGTGACCAACGCCACCTGGGAGGACTTCTGGTTGAACGAGGGGTTCACCGTGTATTGCGAGGGGCGCATCATGGAGGAGCTCTACGGGGAGGAGCGCGCGAACATGGAGGGCCTCCTGGCCTGGCAGAATCTGGAGCAGGAGCTGAAGGCCCTGGAGCCCTGGCAGACGGTGCTGAACATCGACCTTGCCGGGCACCACCCCGACGATGGTTTTAGCGGCGTGCCCTACAACAAGGGCGCTCTGCTTCTGAAACGCGTGGAGGAATGCGTTGGGCGGGAGGCTCTTGATCCGGTCCTCGAGGAGTGGTTCAGCGCCGGGTCCTTTCAATCCCGTAGCACGGATGAGTGGCGCAAGTACCTGCTGGGGGCCTTCCCGGATCTGCCTGAGCAGATGGACCTGGACGAGTGGCTCGATGCGCCGGGGCTTCCCGCTGATGCACCCCGTCCGGTGTCTGATGCCCTGACCAAGGTTGATGGAGAGCTTCAGCGCTTCGCTCAGGGAGTGGCTCCCGCCGAGCTGGACTGCGCCGGCTGGGTGACGGGCCAGTGGCTACGCTTCCTGAACGGCCTGCCCGCTGACATGGGTGT
This sequence comes from Planctomycetota bacterium, assembly GCA_002720975.1. GTDB lineage: Bacteria > Planctomycetota > UBA1135 > UBA1135. The sequence continues at coordinate 59,015 of PBIX01000009.1, forward strand.
CAAGGCCATGGCGGAACTCGACCAGACCTTCGGATTCGGCGCGAACGGCAACAGCGAGATTCTCTTTGCCTGGCTGCGGCTTGCAATCCGAGAGGGTTACACGGATGCCGACGCGAGCCTTGAGCAGTTCCTGACCACCGTTGGCCGACGCAAGTTCCTGATGCCGCTCTACGAGGAGCTGTGTGCTACGCCCGAGGGGCGTGCCCGCGCGGAGGTCATCTATCGCAAGGCGAGGCCCGGCTATCACGCCGTGTCCGCCATCAGCCTCGATAAGCTCTTTGATTGATGTCTGGTCCCACAGCCATCGTACGGCAGCCGGGGGGCGACCTCTCTGCCTGTGAACTCTCCTACCAGCAGCGCGAGCCTATCGACGCGGAGCGGCTGGCGGCTCAACACGTTGGCTACGTGGGGGCCTTGCGCGCAGCGGGCCTGAACGTCATCACTCTGCCGGCGCTCCCCGACTTTCCCGACAGCGTCTACGTGGAGGATACCGCCATCGTCCTCGATGAGGTGGCCATCTTGACCCGGCCCGGTGCGCCCTCCCGCCTCGGCGAGGTTGGTCACATGGCCAGGATCTTGGAGTCACTGCGCACGTGCCTGACAGTGGAAGCCCCCAGCACCCTCGATGGGGGCGACGTGTGCCTGCACGATGGCGTGCTGTACGTGGGCCAGGGGGGGCGCACCAACCATGCGGGTCTGAAGGACCTCGCGCACCTGGTGCTTGACCACGGCTATCGGGTCAAGGCCGTGGAGCTCGGCGGGTGCCTGCACCTCAAGAGTGCCATGTCCTCGTTGCCCGACGGTCGCATTCTGATCCATGGGGACTGGCTCAATCTCTCGCGTGTGGAACACTCGGGTATCATCGAGGCCCACCCCAGCGAACCCTGCGGTGCGAACGTTCTTGCCGTTGGCGAGCACGTGATCTGCTCCTCAGCCTACCCCCGAACGAATGAACGTCTCTCCGACGAGGGTTTCAACCTCTTGGAGGTGAACCTGAGCGAGGTTCACAAGATGGAAGCTGCCGTCACGTGTCCGTCTCTCATCTTGAACTAGATCCACGTCCCAACCGGCCCTGTCAATCCTCATCCATGTGGTTCCGTCCCGTCATCCTGCTCGCTGCGTCTGCTTCCGCCCTCGCCCAGGAGATTCCCTATGAGCGCTTCCAGCTCGAGAACGGCCTGACCGTCATCCTGCACGAGGATCACCGCCAACCCCAGGTTGCTGTCAATACCTGGTATTGGGTCGGTGCCAAGGAGGAGGAGGTCGGTAGGAGCGGCTTCGCCCACCTGTTCGAGCACCTGATGTTTCGCGGAACCGAGCGTGCTCCCGGCTCGAGCTTTGACGATCTGATGGAGACGGGTGGGGGTTGGAACAACGCATCCACCAGTCAGGACCGCACCAACTACTACGACATCGGGCCGTCCGAACTCCTGCCCACCCTCCTGTGGCTCGAAGCGGATCGCATGCAGGCTCTCGGCCCCAATATCGATCAGGCCACCCTGGACAATGAGCGGGAAGTTGTGCGCAACGAGCGGCGCCAGTCGTACGAGGATGTGCCCTATGGTCAAGCGGATCTGGCCTTTCAGCGGCTCTTCTACCCCACGGAGCATCCCTACCACATCCCTGTGATTGGCTCCCACGCCGATCTGGTGGCTGCCACGGTCGAGGACGTCCGTCAGTTCTTTGCCACCTACTACGTGCCCAATAATGCGTGTCTGGTGGTGGCGGGGGACTTTGACCCGGGCGCTACCCGTGAACGCATCGAGCGCTACTTCGGGGCTGTTCCCCGTGGGGACGATGTGCAGCACGTGGGTGCTCCTCCAGTGGTGCTCGACTCACGCCGCGTCCACACCCTCACCGATGAAGTGCCCTTTGCTCGCACCGAGATCATCTGGCCCAGCCCTCCTTTTCTTACGGAAGGAGATGCGGCCATGGACCTGATCGGCGAGCTCCTGGCCGCCGGCGTGTCCAGCCCTCTGGTGCAAGCGCTCATCGTGGAGTCGTCGCTGGCCGAAGAAGTCGAGGCCTATCAGAGCTCCTCCGCTTTGGGCTCGGAGTTCATCATCTCGGCTTTGGCTAGTCCGGGTGTAAGCCTCGAAGAGGTCGAGGCTGTTATCGAGCGAGAGGTGCGTGAGTTCCTGGCCGAAGGCCCGAGCGAAGATGGCCTCAATCGGCAGAAAGCGCTGATGGAAGCACAGTTCTTGCGACGCTTGGAATCCGTGGAAGAGAAGGCCGACCTGCTCAATCGCAACCAGTTTCACTTTGGTGAGCCCGACTCATTCAAGCGCGACCTGGATCGATATCGCAATACCACGGTGGACAGCTGTGTCGAGTGGGGGCGGGAGGTTCTGGGGCAGGAGGGCCGCGTGATTCTGCGTGTTGTGCCCGAGAAAACTCCGCTCGAAGATCCACTGGCCAACATGCCCGAAGTGGGTCCTAGCCCGGACTTCTCACCTCCTCTGCCTGAACGCCTGGAACTCTCCAACGGCATCGCCCTGGAGGTGTTTACTCAAGACCAGATCCCGCTTGTGGAGCTGAACCTCGTGTTGCCGGTCGGCTCTGCTCAGGATCCTGCTGGCAAGGGAGGGCTTGGCCACCTGGCGGGACAGATGCTGGTGGAGGCCGGTGGCGAACGCGATGCCGGAGAGTTCGCCGCGGCGATGGAGCGCCTGGGTGCCGACCTGAGCGTGAGCGTAGGGCGCCGGGAGACCACGCTGCACCTGAGGGTGCTGGCGCGTCACCTGGACGCCGCTCTCGACCTGATGGGGGACGCCCTCCTGAAGCCGCGGCTGGACCCGGCCGACTGGGAGCGCGTACAGCGTGCGCACCTTGCGGCCCTCCGCGTGCAGGCGGAGAACCCCATGGCCCAAGCACGGTTGGCAGGGAACCGCGCATTCTTCGGGGCGGATCATCCCTACGCCCACCTCTCTGGCGGCACACCTGAGACGGTCGAGCCCCTGCTCCTGAACGACGTTGCTCAGTGGCTCTCGGATCTCTTCCGTCCCGAGGGTGTGCAGATCTTTGCCGCCGGGGCCCTGGACCCCGCCGCCCTGAAGGACTCACTGGAACGTGTCCTGGGCGGCTGGGCTGGTCTCGCCAGTGGAAGAGAGCGACGTGTGTTCACGATTCCCAAGCCCGCGCGTCTGACGGATGGGCCGCGCCTGGTATTCGTTGATCGCCCGGGAGCGACGCAGACTGTGATTCGCTTCATCATTCCCACGCCCGCCGAATCGGTTCCTGGCCGATATGCGCGAGAACTCGTCACCACCATTCTCGGAGGGACCTACACGTCGCGGCTGAACGCCAACCTGCGCATGGACAAGGCCATCACCTATGGAGCGAGCGCCACCCTCGTCAACGCGCCCCCAGTGGGCTACCTGATCGCGGCAGCTCAGGTCGAGACCCAGCACACGGCGCTTGGGATGCGGGAGTTCATGGCTGAGTTCAAGCGCCTTGGTGCTGGGGCTATCGATGACGAAGAACTGAACAAGGCACGCCGCTCACAGCGCACTTCGCGCATCGAGGAGTTTGCAACGCTGGGCTCGATCCTGAGTGCGGCCCAGGAGTTGGCCAGCTTTGGGCGCACGGTCGAGAGCATCGCCCCGGAGTTGGAAGCGGCGGACACACTGGAGGCTTCGGACCTGAACGCAGCTGCGAAGACCCTGCTCGACATGGGTGGGGGCGTGCTTGTCTTGGTCGGGGACAAGGCTGAAATCATGCGCCAACTGTCTGAATTCAAGTAGTCGGGCCGGCATTCAGTCGCTGACGACCAATTCATCAACGCGCATCTCGCCGTCCCGAACAAAGACCCCCACGTGGGACTTGGTATGGGTGGCGAAACCCATCTGCGCCTGGCCCACCAGGACGCCATCGATGGAGACCTCCAGGCTTCCATCGCTCGACACCCGAACGCCCAGGACCGGCTGGGCGTCACTGGGGATGGGCGTTTCCAGGACGATCTTGCCCGCCGGCTTGAGGCGTGTGCTGCCCGGTGCGGACAGGATGAGGTGCCACATGCGTACGTTTCCTTCGTGGCCGATTCCAACGCAGAACCAGTCACCCTCGGGCGCGCCGCACACCACCAGGCCGTGGGCTGTCCCACGGTGCGTCTCACCGCGGCGGGTGATGCGTCCGCGGAGTTCGTACTCGGCTCCGAGTTCCACGCCCTTGTGGATGCGCCCGTGGGGTTGCACGGATGCCAATTCGAAGCCCTCTTCAGCCACCTCAAAGCGCTTGGGCGCATCGCTCTGGATGCTCATCCACTGCTCAGGGGGACCGGTCAGAACGGTGAGCTTGCCGGGGATCAGACCTGCTTCCTTGGCGGCCTCGTGGAGTGCTGAAGCCTCATCCGACCAGTCCTTGAAGTCCGCGAACACATCGTTGAGCTGGCTCGCATAGGTATGGGCGCGCAAGGGCAGCGGCGGATCAAGCTCCCGGTACTGGGTAAGCAGGCCATGCATGCGCTTGTACTGGGTCTTCATTCTGGAGCGTGCGGAGCGCAGGGCGTAGTTGCCCCGATCGAGCCCCTCCAGGCGGCGGTTCGCTGTCTCGTACTCCTTGACGCCCAGTTCCAGCTCCCCGTCATCCACCGCATCCAGGAACTGCTCCAGGACAGTGGCTGCGGCCCTCGGGCGGTCGAGCTTCTCCAGGACGTCCACCATGTCCAGCAAGGGGCTTGCCTGGAGCTTGCTGCTCTCGGTCATGCGTGCCCGGGCGAATTCCAGGTCGCCCAGAGCGCGCAGCAGCAGCTCTTCCTCGGTCACGGGGGCCTTACGCTTGCCCGACACTGTCTCGGCCGCTTCCAGGTAGCGTTGAGCCCTGGCGGATCGGCGCTCCAATTGCTGCTGGTCCAGAGACAGATGGAAGGGCTGCACCGTGTTGAGGATCCAGTCCTTCCAGGTCTCCTCAAAGGCGGCCAGGTCCGCATGGCCCAGGGGGTCGTCTTCGCCGAGGATGATCTGCTCGAACAGCTGCAAGCCCTGAGTCGAGTGCCCCATGGACTCATCCAGGTAGCGTCGATACAGCGGGCGGTAGGCGTAGCGCAGGGTCTCGGGGTCTTCCCACTGCTGCAGGAAGTACACGAGGCCCCAGCCAAAACAGTAGAAGTTAAAGGGGTAGGATCCCGGGCCGGGATAGGCGAGCACTTCAGCCAGCTTGGGCCCGTTGTCCTGGTACAGGTAGTTCGTGAGGACTGAGAGGCGCCCCCTGGCCACGTCCGGCCACAAGACCCGGCCGTCGGTCATGGCCTGGGCGCCCTCGAAGAAGCAGGCTGTGCCTTCGTTGAACCATGTGGGCACTTGGTTTCCCTTGACGAAGGCACTCATGAACTGGTGGCTGCCCTCGTGGAACAGGGTCTCGAGCGTTTCTTGCAGGCTGCCTCCGCGGGTGCGTCCATCAAAGGTGTGGATTTCCAGGCTTCCCGGGGACCACCAACCTCCCAGGCCGGGAGAAGGTTCACCGTCCGTCCAGAGGGCGGCCATGTCATCCCAGGTCCCGTGGATGCGCACGGTGGGGCGGGTTGAGGGAGCACGCTTGCTGTCGCCGTCGAAGTAGATGTCCACGTAGTTGGCAAACAGGTCGTCGAGCGTCACCCCCAGCAGTTCAACCACGGGCTGTTCGAGATTGCAGCGCAAGCGGTAGTGATCCGTCTCGAGCTCATAGAGCTCGTGCCCTCCCTCATTGCCGGCTCCTGTGCCAGCGGCGTCCAGGTCCACGCTTGTGTCTGCGCTGATGATCTCCTCTATGGCCGATTCCAGCTCATCGCGGGCCTCCCCCTCGGCCAGGGGCAGGGCTCGATGGTAGAGCTCCAGCCCACGCTCGACCTGACCGCCCTTGACGAGCTTGTCTCCGGCGCGTGTCAGGTCGCGGACGAGCCCGATCGTGAACCCTATACGCTTCTTGGCGAGGGGGTCCACCTTCGCCAGGGCCTTCTCCACCCTGGACAGATCCCTCTTGCTCTTGGCCCGTTCGAATTGTTCGCGGGCCAGCCCGAGCCAGTGGGCGGCCTCATCCTTGCGTTCGACCTCGCTCAGCGCGCGTCCGAACAGCTCCAGGGTCTGGGCATCACCCTCCTCCAGCTTGAGGTGGCGCTCAAGAAGCTCAACGGCCCCCGGAGCGTTGTCCTGGTCTATGAGCTCCTGTGCTCGGGCCCGGACGTCTTCCGGAGCGTGCAATACAGCGCACAGCAGGGCCGAAATCAGAAGAGGATGCATAGCAGAATCTACCACGAATGAGGGGAGCCGCGTTCTGGAACGCGGCTCCCCTCTTGTGGACCATCTCGCGACGGCCGAATACCCGCAACCGATCGAGGACTACTCAGTCTCCATCTCGGTTGCCATCTCGCCGGACATCTCCATGGACATCTCCATGGCCATGGACTGGCCACCGAAATCCATGTTGACCTCCATGTCCAAGGCGACTGCGGCTTCGCCTTCCAGGGAGAGCGAGTGGGCGTGGCCGCCACGGACGTTCCAGAGGCACTGGCCCGAAGCCTCGTAGGCGAACTCCACGTCCACGCGATCGAGGTTGAAATCCATGCCCTCAGGCATCTCTTCGCCCATGAGCTCTTCAATGAGCTCGCTCATGTCCTTGGCTGTGTCGATCTCGATCTCGATCTCGATCACGGCCAGGCTCGCGCCGTCCACTTCGGTCATGCCGGCGAACGTCGCCGTGGCTTCGCCCTCGAGCATGTCGCCCATCATCTCACGGAAGTTGACCATCATCTCCGGAGGAGGACCTCCACTGACTTCTTGGCCGTCCATCTCAAAGTCCAGCTTCAGATCGCCGCCGGGGCCGAGGAGGTCCACCAGGGACACCAGGGGCAGATCCCAGCTGTCACCTTCGCTGACTTCATCCTTCGGCAGGAGGGCGCGCAGGTCCATGTCCTCCACCAGGTTCTCCAAGAGGTCTTCGTCCCCTTCGTCCTCGGGGTAACTGACGACGTATTCCTCGTCGTCGGCGTCCCACGTGAAGACGACGGTCTCGCCTTCGAGGTCGGAGGAGCCCGATCCGGTCGGGTTCTCTTCCTGGACCTGTCCCATGGCATCCACGACCATGGACACGTCCATCTCGGAGGAGATCTCATCGAATGTCCGGGTCAGCTTCCTGGGTTTGCCGTTGGAGACGGAGTCATAGGTGTCTGTGACGCCTACGTTGCTCTCCATGGCCATGTCCATTTCGATCTGGGGCATCATCGGGTTCTCTTCGCCGTTCATGAGCATGCTCATGTCGTCGAGGGCGAACTCGACGGAGTTGGAGAAGGACTTTGTCAGGGAAGAACCCGCCGCGGGCGCGAAGGTGAGCTTGGTGGCGCTCGGCTTGGAGGCGAGCAGGATGGGGGCGGTGACCGCAAGGGCACCGAGAATGAGTGTGCGTGTACGCATGGTGTTTATCTGTGGGTAAGGGGGGGTGATCTCGACTCAGGAAGCCGTCTGGGGCAGAGGCGCCGGGACAGAACTCGTGTCCTGAGGACGCCTCCACGCTCTGTGGGGGCCGGCAAGGAGGAGCCGGCTGCAAAGCTCTGGAACGGGGGTTCCAGAGCGCCGACCCGGCACCTCTTAGTGCGTTGGGCAGCCCCGGATCCCCTCATCAAATTTCCGAAAAGAACCTGTGGACCCCTGCCTAGTCGCAGAAGGGGACCGTGATCCCGTCCGTGAAGTTGTAGCCGGAGGTCCCGAAGTTCTTATCCCGATACCAGAGCTGGAAGTGCCGGGTATCGCCGGAGCTGATGGGTCCCGTACCGGGCAGGTTGGCGAAGTCCAGCTTGTAGGTCATTTGACCCAGGAGGTCGCTCTGGGTGACAGGCAGGCGCGAGATGGAGCCTCCCAGACACATGAAGCCATCTCCCACGGGGACCTGGTCGGTCGTGTCCGAGTAGATGAACAGGCCGAAGGTGTTCCCCGGCAGGTTGAGGGCGACAAGGGTGAAGTTGTCGTCACTGATACCCTGGGAGCCGGAGACCATCATCGTTCCGCTCAGCCCCTGGGAATTCAGGGCACCCACACAATAGTTCTGGGGCGTGGCACATCCCGCATCCAGGTAGGTGATGGCCACATCATCAATGGCCGCCTCGACGATGGACCCCGACCCGAGGTCCGAGGCCCGGAATCGGAGCTGCACTTGGCTCGTGGGAGTCAGCATGTTGTCGACGATAAAGCTGCCTGCGAACCAGCCACCACTGGCTTGGGTCCCGGTTGGCCCGACGGTCTCAGCGTTCAGCCAGGTGGAGCCACCATCGCCTGATATTCCGATCTTGAAGGTATCCGCTCCTGGTGAGCTGCCTTCGTCATTGGAGTACCAGCGCTGGTAGGCGACCCGAACGCCGCTGTAGCCGGTCATGTCCAGGATGGGGGAGAGGAGCGTGGTCGTTCCGCCGTCCACGTCGTTTCCGCCCAGGTCCGATGACGCCTGCTGTCCGGTGAACCAGCAGTTGACGCCGGGGCTCGGGGTCGTGTCATCGGCCGGTTGCGCGGCGGTCCCGTTGGGGTCGTTGCGCTCCCACTGGCCCGTGGTGGCGTCGTCGCCAGGCAGTCCCCCGGTCCAGCCTTCGTCACTGCCCGCCTCGAAATCCCAGGCGGCAAGCGTCTGCTCGACGCCGACCACGAAGTCCAGGGGGGTGGATGCCCCACCAGATGGGTAGGTCTCGGTCTGGCCATTGTTGTCTGAGCCGGAGAGGTAGTACTCGACAAAGCCCGTACCGCCGAGGGACGGGATCTGTCCCGCGAACCCGTCCCCACCGGTGCTGGCCATGGGCGCGGTCAGGTACCCCGAGCCATTGACCTGGTAGTGGATATCGACACTGACCACCGGCGGGTTGAGCAGGGCGACCACGTCCGCGCTGACATCGTAAGGCCCAGCATCCGCGGGCACGTCCGGCAGCGCGGTGACGTTCGTGAATTGAAGCACGTCAAGGTCGTAGCCCGGGAATCCCTGCTCGCGGAACCCGCTGTCGATATCTGTGAAGTTGGGCGTGCCGTTCCCGATGTTTCCATCGTCGTCGTCGAGAGTGAGCCATTGGATCTCGATGATCGAGTCAATTTTCGTCTGGTTGTAGGCATTCATCCAGTTGATGAACAAGCCGTTGGCTGTCGCGCCGCCGAGGCTCGCGCCCAAAGTGGCATTCAGGTTCCTTCGCACCTTCCAGGCCGCGCCCATCCATACCTCGCCATCGTTGTGCACGCCGCCGTAGCAGCCGCCGTTGCCATCCCCACAGTACTGGCGGGTATTCAGGCCCGTTCTCACAAAGCCCCCGCTCGTGAAGAAATAGCGACCGACCACCGGGTCGTTAAAGGGGTACATACCGAAGACGTCCGCGTTGCCCTCTCCCATGCCGTCGCTGCCGTTGCCGGTGCCATATCGCGAGTTGAGCCAGTGGCCGTACTCATGGGCGACAACCGAGCTGAATGCCGTGTTGTTGCACGAACTGGCCTTGCGGTAGTAGTTCACCGAGCTGCCGTCGTAGAAGGCATTGCAGGATGAATTGATGTTGGGCTTGGATGTCGCCTTGAAGTCCGCTGTGTTGTCGGAAGGCACCGTGTCACGGATGTAGTCGCGCACGGTATTGATGTGCTGATAGGAGTTGGCCTCGGCCGTGACGTACTCCGTCTTGGAGGGGTTCATCGCCAGCGTGTTGGGCTGGCCGGGTTGAACGTTGTTGAAGGTGACGGAGTAGTCCCCTCCCCCTTGGTTGTTCACATTGTTGAAAGTGCCGTTATAGGTCGCCGTTATGTTCAGGGCAGTCGTCACTCCGGGGAAGGTAAAATTCCCGAACCGATCGGTCTGAACGGTTCCCGCGGAGCTTGAGACGTTGACGTAGGACATGGGAATCTGGACTTCAGGGTTACCCGAATGGTCCGCTTCCGTCCCGGGCGTGGCCCAGCTCACCAGGGTTCCGGTTACGTCGAGGTAGTGGACCGTGGTCGCACGCTCAAGAACCTCGCCACTGAGTGCATCTAGCGTGTACTTGAATCCAAGGGGTTCATATGCATTGGTGACCGTCACCGAGTAGGCGAGGACGGCGCGTCTTCGGCCCGCATCGCTCACCTGAGCGACGCTCAGGAGTGGAGGCCCCACGTCCATGGCGGGAACACGCTCACTGCGCTCAAACGCAAGCCGCGCTGTACTCCTCGCCGCCTTGCCGCTGACCGCCGGGAACAGGACCAGATCCTGTGTCAGGGGTGCGGCTGTCGAGTGCAACGAAAGCAGGTGGCCGTGGGTGTCCATGAGGACGTTGACCCGTCCACCGTCCACGGGTAAGCCGCCGAGGGACTGCTCAAAGGAGACGCTGACCTTGTCCGTCCCGCGCGCCATACCCAAAGGCAGATACATGAACTTGCCCTCTCCCAGCTCGGTTCCCTCGATGGCATGGAGGGCCACGGCGCCCGCAACCCACTCCTTGGCCAGGGCGATCCAACCCTCTTCATCTCCAACCATGGGGGCGCGTTGTGCTTGGGCCTTCCCGCCATAGAGCATCTCCATGTAGCCCGTCTCGCGATCTGTCCGCATGGCCCACTCCGGCCCGTGCTCGCCGCGCCAATCCGCGAGGGAATCCTGCAGTCCGTCCACACGGGGTGCGGAGGTTTCTTCGGAGCTTTGCGAGTGTGCTCCAGCAACGAGTGCGGCACCCAGAAGGGCACTTGCGAGGGGGTGACATACTTTCATGGGGATGGGTATTGAGGGTTTGCTGGGCTGCAGATCAAAGACGCATGTCAAGCGCCCGAAGTTCCTACTCTAGCTTGTGCGCCGGGTGTTGGTGGCTCATTCCGAGGGGGGAGTCCCGGCACCCCTTCGCAAGGGTGGTTCAGTGGGTATTGCCCCGCAGATCCACTACGATTGGGCCTCCCACTGTTCTCCCTCACGAGAGACTCCTCTACCCAGCCACGGAATGCACATCAAAATCAAATACTGCGCCGAATGAAACTACCGACCCCAAGCCGCCAGTTTGGCGGCGGAGTTGGAGTCCTCCCTGGAAGACCTACAGGTAGAACTTGTCGCCGGGGGAGGGGGCGTATTCGACGTGTCCTGTGACGGTCGACTGGTGTACTCCAAGCATCAGACCGGGCAGTTTCCCAGTCTCGACGACGTCGTTCGTTCGCTGTAGGAGTGGGTTGCACTCCGAACTCTTCTCGGTTTGGGGAGCGCTGCGAAGGCGCTCGGGGGTCTCAGGATCCCCTCGGAGGGTGTGGAGTGCGGGGGGAGAGCCGCTAGAAGGCGTACAGAAGCAGGCAGAGGACAAGGCCAAAGAGCAGCACCGTCGTCGTTGACGGTGCAGCCCGGCGTGCGCCCCCCATTCGATGCAAGGACATGGGACTGCCGTATTGGATTGAGAATTAGATACGTTGGGGCCGGGGCGAAACCGTGCCACCACACATAATTGATACCACTCTCGGGGCTCCCT
>PBIX01000010.1 GCA_002720975.1 Planctomycetota bacterium
GTGATAGGCATGCCGCTCAACCTACCTAATCGCGCGCCGACTCCAAAGCCCCTCGTAGAATCCACGGGAAGGAGCATGGCCTACCTGTAAGGTCTCAGCCGACCACAGACTCAGCGGAGAACTTCGCGTTGATGGGACTCCTTCAGAGCTGGTTGTGTGCGCCCTACCTAATTCGCATTGTGACCAAAACTACGGGTCAGAAGGAGGTCCTTCCACCGAGATTCCCTCGCGAGGATCTCCTCAGCCCCCACTTCGGAATCCGCAGTCTCCAAGACTCCGAATTGGAAGTTGTCAGCATGGGTCTTGCCTTTTTTCTTGAGTAGTTTCCGCAGTTCTCGATTTCCACCGTGACCGGTTTTTGAGTATTCGCACCAGCGGCCCCACATGCCAGCTACTCCATGAGCACTGCCCACGTAGAGCGTGCCCGTTGTGCGATCAGCAATTAGGTAAACTCCAGAAACATTCCTCAACGCCGCCTTCCAAGAAGGCACTTCGCGCTGAACGACAATGTCCAATCGTTGCTTGGTCAGCAGAAACGAAGAGTACCCAGGAAACTCCTCTATCTCGTACTTCGCGGGCAATAGTTCTGACACCTCCATACTGTCAGCCCAGCGTTCGGCTATAAGATAGGATTGTCTTCCTGATCGGTGGAACTCAACAATCAAACGGCCTGCAAGCTCTTCGCTCTCAGGAAGTAGTTCCAGGTCATACTCAAAGTGATCTGGCGACTTGACATGCCGGTATCCATTTGACCGATACATGCCCACGAACAGCCACTTTCCCCTGTAGGGCAACGCGACAAGGGAGAGGACGAGGGGCCTTTGGAAGTTTTTGCGATTTTGCCAATCTTGAAACGCATCGAACTCGCCATTCAAGTACAGCTCGATGGGCTTGTGACGACCGATATTTGTCGCCAAGTGAACCTTGCACTGCTTGGGCTGCAGGTCAGGAACTAGCGCCTCGAGAATCTGAAATAGCTTCATGGTTAGTTGGTCTTTGGTGCCCCTTTCCTACTGCGACTAGCGCTTTGAATAATACCAACTCCCAACCCCAGCGGAGAACTTCGCGTTGATGGGACTCCTTCAGAGCTGGTTCCTTGGAGAAGACTGAATGGGCCTCAGTCCAAGCGCTCCAGCCCACTCTTCACCGCAGCTACGAGTTGGTCGATCTCCGCCTCGCCCATGGCGGTCGACAGGGCGGCGGTACAGGTGTTGATCATGATCAGACCCTCGTCAAAGAGGTGGTCGAGCAGGATCTTCAGCTGCCGGTTCTCTTCGGGTGACAGGTAGCACTCGCGGTAGTTGAGGGGCGGGCTCTCCTTCAGGTGCAAGCGGAACATGGAGCCACCCCCGGTGACGCACGCCCGATGCCCGCCGGCACGGATCACCTCGTCGATAGCCGTCATGGCGCGCTGGGCGAGTGCATTCACCCGGGCCACTGCTCCCTCGTCGAACAGGCACATGGCGGCGAGACCCGCCGTCATGGTGATGGGATTGGCTGAAAAGGTCCCCGAGTGGGGAAAGAGGACGCGGTCCGCGAGGGGGTTCATCACGTCCATCACCTCTGCGCGACCGGCAATCGCCCCCACCGGGAAGCCGCCACCGATGGCCTTGCCCAGCGCTGTCAGGTCGGGTGTGCAATCGAACCAGGTCTGCGCCCCGCCAAATTCGCAGCGGAACGTGATCACTTCATCGAAAACCAACAAGGCCCCGTTGGCCGAGGTCCATTTCCGCATGGCCTCGATGAACTCGGCGTTCGCGGGTCGCAGGCCCACGCGGTGTGGCATGGGGTCGAGCAACACGCAGGCCAGGTCCTCCGCGTGGCGATCCAGGAGGGCGATGGCCCGCTCCAGATCGTTGTAGGGCACGATCACCACGTCGGCCAAGGCGGCCTCGGGCGTGCCCTGGGCCACAGGCACACTGGCGGGCGCTTCCGCCGCGCCCCAGTTGGAGGGATTAGCGGTCTGGCTGGCCTCCGCATAGTCGTATTGGCCGTGGTAGGCGCCCTCGGCCTTGGCGATCTTGGGGCGCGAAGTGAAAGCGCGCGCGGCCTTCAGGGCCCCCATCACAGCCTCGGTTCCCGAGTTCACGAAGCGGAGCTTCTCGAAGCCCGCATTGCGGGTGCAGAGGTGCTCGGCGTACTCGAGCTCCACCTCGGTTGCCATGGTGCAGGCCGACCCCTTGCCCAACTGCTCGACCACGGCCGCCACAACCGCCGGGTGGGCGTGCCCGTGGATGAGGGACGCCATGTTGTTGGAGAAGTCAACGCGCTTCACTCCCTCCAGGTCCGTGATGTGACAACCCGAGGCCGATGCCATGTAGGCCGGGTGCGGATCACGAAGGACGGTGTTGCGGCTGACGCCCCCGGGAAGGACCTTGAGTGCGCGTTCGTACAGGTCCGCGCTCTTGGAGTTGGAGCCCATGGGTCAGGAATCCGATGGGGTCCCTCGATCGAGCAGCTTCGCACCCGTCCTCTCCTGGACGTAGTCGAAGTCCACGCCCGGACTCAACTCAAACACCTGGAAGCCCGCGGGTGTCACGTCGATGACGGCGAGGTCGGTGTAGATCCGATTGACGACCCCGGTGCCGGTCAGGGGAAAGGTGCAGCTCTCGATCAACTTGGGCTCGCCCTTCTTGGTGCAGTGCTGGGTGATGACGTAGACCAACTTCACACCGGCTACGAGGTCCATCGCGCCCCCCACAGCAGGGATGGCATCCGGCCCACCGGTGGACCAGTTGGCCAGGTCGCCGCCCTCGGAAACCTGCAAGGCGCCAAGCACGCACAGGTCGATGTGCCCCCCGCGAATCATGGCGAAGCTGTCGGCGTGGTGGAAATAGGCGGCACCGGGAAGAGCCGTCACCTGGCGCTTGCCGGCATTGATCAACTCGGGCTCGCCTTGTCCCTCTTCGGGGGAAGGGCCCATGCCAAGCAGGCCGTTCTCGGTGTGGTAGATAAACTCTCGACCCTCGGGCACGAACTTGGTGATGAGCTCGGGGATGCCGATGCCCAGGTTGACGTAGGCCCCGTCCGGAATGTCCACGGCCACACGCTGGGCCATCTCGTCGCGGGTGAGTCCCATGGTGGGTTCGGTGGAGCTCACGGGTAGGACGCTCCTTCCCGCACCAGGTCGGACTCGTGGGCGGGGTCGGGTACGAGCACAACGCGCTGGACGAAGATCCCCGGGGTGATCACGACCTCGGGATCCAGGTCTCCTGCGGCCACACACTCGGCCACCTGTACGGTGGTGGTCCTCGCGGCCATGGCCATCAGTGGACTGAAGTTCCGAGCGGTCTTGTTGTAGATGACGTTGCCGTAGCGGTCCGCGCACTTGCCCTTGATCAGGGCGAAGTCTGCTCGCAGGCCATGCTCCAGGACGTAGTCGATCCCATCAAAGGTGCGTTGCTCTTTCCCCTCTGCGAGGGGCGTCCCCACCGAGGCCGGCGTGTAGAACCCGGGAACACCCGCCCCACCGGCCCGAATGCGCTCGGCCAGGGTGCCCTGGGGCACGAGCTCCAGCTCGATCTTGCCCGACCGATAGAGGTCGGGAAACACGGTCGAGTTCATGGAGCGCGGGTAGGAGCAGATCATCTTGGCGACGCAGCCCGCCTTGATCAGGGCGGCGAGACCCACCTCTCCGCTGCCGGTGTTGTTGTTGATGACCGTCAAGTCCTTGGCGCCGTGGTCAATCAGTGCATGGATCAACTCGATAGGGCTTCCGGCCTCACCGAAGCCCCCAACCATCACGGTCGCGCCATCGGTGATGTCCCCGACGGCGACTGCCAGGTCTTCGACTGTCTTGTCAATCATGATGTCCTCGGTACGGCTGAACGTTAGCGGGCATCCTCTAGTTCTTTGCTACTGGGCTCCTGGCTACTCGGGGCCTCCACCCGGACGTAGTCAAACAACCCAGCTTCATCGGCAATCACGCAATCGTCATAACCATCGAACCAGATGGCCTCCGGATTGCGCCGGACGATAGAGACCTTGCCGCGAGCTTCGGCCGCGGCAGCACTGCGAATCAACTTGAAGATCACCACGCCGTTCTCCGTTCCTGGAACTCCCGGGATGGGACCCTCGGTCACAGCACTAACCTCTGTCTTGCCCTTGTAGTGCGTAATCGACAGGCGCGCGTGGGCTTCGACTCCGGAGAGGCCCTTCTGCGACTCGTTCAGGATTCGCCAGGCTTCTTCGATCGGAACGTTGAACGCTTTGTGAGCAATGATGTCCCGGCCACAGAAGAAGTAGTGGTTCTCGGCCCCCACGCGCTTCAGGGCGCGTTGCATGATGCGCAGGGCGTCCGCGTCGTTGTTGACGCCGCGGATGATGGGCGACTGGTTCTCGACACGCAGCCAACCCCGCGAGACAACGCCTTCCATGGCACGTTGCGTGGAGGCATGCCACTTGAGCACTCCGGAATCTTCCTCGATGTAGTCGCCCTTATCGTCCAAGACGAGGAACTCATCGGGGTGATTGAAGTGAATCATCATCCGTACCCCCACGTGCGGCCAGGTCTCATGGAATAGATCCATCATCGATAGGAACGCGTCGTCGAAGCGATCCGGGAAGAAGGCCATCTCCTTGGTCCCGATGCGAATCGCCTCGATCCCGGATTCGGCCAAGGCCCCCATCCAGGTGGCGATCTTCGTGTTCGAGAGGACCATGGGATCGCCGCCCGAGAGCAGGATCTCACGCAGCTTCTCACGGCCGGTATCGGGATGGCGTCCGGCATTCTCGGCCACGAGCTTGTTGTGGCGCCGGATGTAGTCGGTCACCTCCCCCACCTGCGCCATACCCTTCTTGGCCACGGTGCCGTCCTGACGCTTGATCTCCTTGCGACTGATCAACTCCTCCCGATAGCAGAACCGGCAGTGGGCAGAGCAGGTCGAGACGACGTACATGAGACCCATCTCATACTTGTGCAGCAGTCCCTCGACCGGGCTGTAGTCCATCTGGTGGCCCGGATCTTCCGCCCCCACCAGGTTCTCGGTCTCTTCAGGAGTCGCCTTGACCAGGTTCCGAATGGGCAGACTCTTCTGTGCCAATTCGAAGTAGTGGCGGGTCATCTTGACCGGCATGCGGGCTTCCACGTCGCGCTCTGTGCCCTTCAGTTGGCTCAACACGTCGAGCTCGTCGCTGCTGTAGAACCCCTGCATCTCGTCGGCCACACGGCCATCGATGAAGGGCTTGAGCCCATTGATACTCAGGCGCTCGTAGCGGGGATTCTCGACCTGCTCGAGAAAGGCCTGCTCGCGGGCTGAGGGGACGTACTTCTCGGCGTTGCTCATAGGTTCAATCCAACCTAACCCGGGAGGGCCGACATGAATCGCCAGCCTGGGCCCGGGCAGGCAAGAATTGTAACGTATTCAACATTACGGTGTACAATACTGTACAATTATGTACGAGGAACCTGCCCCGGTGACCATTTCCGAGAAGATCGCAGCTGTAGGCGAGCGCCTGACTCCGACGGAGCGCCGGATTGCCGAGGCCGTTCTCGCCGACCCCACCCTGCTCGCCTTCGGCACCGTGGCCCACCTTGCGACGCTGGTCGAGACCAGCCACCCGACCGTTGTGCGCTTTGCGACGAAGCTCGGGTTCGAGGGTTACTCGGATCTGCAGGAGTACGTACGCGCCGGCTTCACTCAGCAGCTCCTGCGGCCCAGCCAGCGGATCCGTCACCAGCAACCCTCCTCCGCAATGAGCGCCCTGGAGGGTGCCTTGTCCTCCGTGGTCCAAGCCGTGGACCATGATCAGTTGGTCGCGCTCGCCAAGCCCATTCGCAAGGCGCGACGTGTGTGGATTCTCTCCGGTGAGACATCCCGTGCCGGAGCTTTGGCTCTGCACAGCGGTCTGGCCATGATCCGCCCAGGAGTCCGATTGATCGACGAACACTCCAGCGGCGGCACCTTGAGCAGCGCCTCCCCGCGCGACGCAGCCGTCGTGATCGACTTTGCCCGTTATCGAAAGCACTGCGTCTCCATGGCCAAGGCACTTGCGCACAACAACGTGCCCATCGTCGCCATCACCGACAGCCCTTTCTCGCCGTTGGCGGCCTTGACCGATACCTGGTGCGAGCTCACCGTTCCGGCTGTCGGTCCCTTTGACAGTTCGGTCCCAGCTGTAGCCCTGGCCGAGCTCTTGGTGGCCGAGGTGGCTGCCTCCTTGCGGGACAAGGCACGGGACCGCATCGACAGCACAGAGGCCATGTGGAAGGCGACGGGCACCTTCCTCTAGACCAGGTACCCGGAGTGTAGGCTGATATCCGCGTGATTGAGTTACCGGCTTTCTTGGGTATGCCAGGCTGGATCGAGAATTCGGTAACGTGTGCCTACCCTTACAGGCTCTGCTCCCATGCTACGCATCGGCTTCGACTCCTCTCCCCTTCTGCCCGGCCATCCACCGGGGGTGCAGCGTGTCGTCGAGAGAAGCCTGGAAGCTCTGGAGCAGCGCGGTCGGATTGAAGTGGTACGACTGACACCCGATAGCCCCGATGGGCTGCGCAGCTGGAGACAGCGTGAACTGCCCCGGACTGTCCGGGGGAGGGAGCTCGTCGGTATCCACTCGTTTGTCTCGGCCCTCGCCTGGCGCGGACCCGGACATCGGGTACAGACCTTGCATGAGGCTCCCTGGCGACATGGCGTGCAGGAGAATGCCGACCTGCGTCACCGCTTCTGGGCTTGGGCCGGAGCTCGACGGGCCTCCGCGGTGATCACCCCGACTGCGGCGACAGCAAGAGATCTTGGCCTGACAAGCGGGCGCCTGGCGAGGCGCACCCACGTAATCCCCTGGGGTGTTGGCTTGCCCTTCGAAGGGGAGGCGCCTCCGAACTCGATGGACGAGGTCCTGTTGGGCAAGTACCACCTGCCCGACCGACCGCTACTCCTCTGCCCCGGTGCGGTGCGGGCCAAGAAGAACCTGCGCGCGACCCTGGAGGGCCTCGCGCACCTGAAGCAGTCCGGCAGCCTGCCCGTTCAACTCGTTGTCACCGGTCCAGATACACCAGACCTGCGAACGAGTCTGGGTCTCGTGCAACGGCTGGGGCTCACGCGCCACGTGTCCACCCCTGGAGAGATCAGCGACGCCGACCTGGCGGGACTCATGCGGCTGTCCTGCGCCGTCTCGGTGCTCTCCACCAGCGAGGGTTTTGGTCTGCCCGTCCTGGAGGCCATGGCCTGTGGAACTCCCGCAATCGTCCCCGCGGGAGGCGCCTTGGAAGAAGTCGCCGGGGCGCACGCCATCGTCGTCGACCCGACCGAGGCGAGCAGTGTGGGTCAAGGCATCGTGCAGGCATTGGACACGCGCGAGGAGTTGCGGACCACCTTGACCGAACGGGCATCACGATTCACCTGGGAGGACACCGCCCAGTCCATCGAACAGGTCTGGGAAGGGCTCGCATGAGCGCCATGCGGGTACTGGTCTCCGGCATCGTGCTCGACCAACCGATGGGAGGCGTCCGACGGCACAACGCCGAGCTCCTGCCGCGCATCGCGGAGCTACTCGAAGCCGAAGGCGGGGAGCTGGCCCTCCTGACCGGCCGCGGGGGAGTGGGCTTTGAAGTTCCAGCCAAGGTGCGTGTGATCCCATCCGACGTGCCCTCGTCCCCTCTGCTGGTGCGAGCTGCGCGTGAGACCAAGGCTCTCAGTGTCGCTATCGCCCAAGCGGCCGAGGACGGGCGCCCCTTCGACGTGGTGCACGTGGCGCACCTGCCTGCACCGCGCACCCTGCCCGTCCCCATGAGCCTGACTCTGCATGACCTACGTAGCCTGGACCTGGAGCACACGCCCTTCTCCCGGAGGCTGGTGGCCAAGGCCGTTGTGGGTCACGCCCTGCAGCGTGCGCAGCAGGTGTTCACGGTCTCCGAGCACATGCGCACACGACTGGTACGGGGCTGGCCAGAGATTGAAGCCAAGCTGCGGGTGGCCCCCAATGGTGCCGACCACCTGCCCGTCCTACCGCGCAACCCGGCATCTGATGCACCCTTGCTGCATGTGGGCCACATTGAACCGCGCAAGAACCTGGAGCTCCTGCTGCGAGCCCTGGCGCTCGACACCACCTTGCCCGACCTGCTGCTGGTGGGTGCTCCCAAGCGTGACGAAGACCAGCGCCTGATCGCCCTTGCGCGGACCCTGCAGATATCTGACCGGGTCCGGTTGGCTGGCCCCTGTCCGGATGAGGACCTCCCGGCTCTACTGGCCAGCGCCGCCGCCATGGTGCTGCCCTCGCACCTTGAGGGCTTCGGCATCGTCGCGCTGGAAGCTCAGCGAGCCCGTGTGCCCCTGGCCATCTCCTCCGCTGGAGCCTTGGCCGAGACCGCGGCCGAGAGCGCCATCGTCTTCCCCCCCGACGACCCGCAAGCGTGCGCCAATGCCATGGGTCAGGCCATGCAGCAATCAGCGGCCGATCTTGAGCCCGCGGCGGTTCGCGCCGAGGGATTCACCTGGGACGCGGCAGCCAGGATCTTCGTGTCGGGTTGGGCCACCTAGGCAGCGAGGGGCCTACTCGAACTCGGAGATCGTCCCGTCCGTCCGGCGCAGCCCCGCGGTCAACTGATAGGCGCCCCACATGAGTCCGCCAAGAACGGCGACAAGCAGGAGGTAGAGGAGCGCCCTCACAAGGATGGGCTGCTGACCGATATCGGTTGAAAAGAAGCCGCTGCGGTTCTCGACCTTGTGGTACTGCAACACCTTGCCGCCAGCCGCGGTGCGACCGGCGGCCCCGGGAGCCGAGGCCCCCATGGCCTGGGCCCTGCGAGCCGCGCCCGCTGCGGAGCTCCCCGCCTGAGCAGCGCGCCTGGGTGGGGGAATCGGGGCGGCGGTTGGCTGCTGGAGGGGAGCGTCGGGCACCGGGGCGCTCGCGTTCCAATCCCCTTCCAGTTCCAGCTCAGCGCTCGAAGGAGGATCCGGCTGGGGAGCAGGCGCTGGCGGAGGCACCGGGGGTGGTGCGGGAGCCGAGGTCGGGGCGGGTTCAGGTTCGGGGTCAACGGGTCCATCCAGCCTCAAGCGCAATTCAACGTCCCCGAGCTTGAACGTCTCTCCATCCATGAGGGCACAGGGTCCGTTCAGGCGCTGGCCCTCCACCCGTGTTCCATTGCTCGATCCCAGATCGGACAGGACCCAGCGCCCACCCGGGTCCTCTTCAAGGCGTGCGTGCAGGCGGCTGACAGACTTCCCTCCGATGACCACGTCCGCCTCCTTGCCCCGGCCCAGGTTGCAGGAGCCGGTGAGGTCGTGGGTCTGACCGATGTGGTCGCCTGAGAGGATGAAGAGTCGTGCCATGGGATCAGTCAAGTTGCTGCGATGATGCGCATGATACGGGCTGGGGCTCGCTGGTAGAATGGACCCCATGCCCAGCCTGCCGCACACCACGCCCGGAGCACCGGCCCTTGAGCTCTCCGATCTGGCCTCCTGCTACCGTATCGGGCTACTGCAGCGCAAGCGCGAGGTCCTCCACGGGGTCAACCTCATCCTGCAGCGCGGTCGTTGCTTGGGGCTGGTGGGGCCCAACGGATCGGGCAAGTCCACCCTGCTACAGGTGCTGGCCGGTGTCCAACGCTCCGAACGGGGCGTGGTGCGAGTCCTGGGGAGTGACCCCCGACAGGCCCGCGCCCGTGCACGCCTCGCTTATCTGCCTGAGGACTCGCCCTTTCCGGCCGAGCTCTCGGCACTCGCGGCCTTGGACCTCTTGGGCGCCTTGGCTGGTCTCCCGCGCAAGGAGGTGCGCTCACGCGCTGAACGATTGCTGGAGCGGGTAGGTCTGGCCGATCAGAGGCTCGCGCCCCTGCGGACTTTTTCGCGCGGGATGATGCGGCGCTTCGGATTGGCACAAGCGTTCCTGTCCGAACCTGAAGTCGTTCTGCTCGACGAGCCCACGGCGGGACTGGACGCACCCGGCTTTGCGGTACTTGAGGATCTGGTCAGCGAGGCCCAGGGTCGAGGGGCAAGCCTGGTCCTGGCTTCGCACCTGCCCTCGGACCTGCTGCAGCACTGCGACGACCTGGCCGTCCTGGTCGACGGGCACCTGCGCGCCCACGGTCCAACCGACGACCTGCTGGCCATCGAGGGCCGCGTGCAGGTCGAGCTCGAGGGCATGGGTCCCGCACCCTTGAAGGAGCTTGGGACATGGGTTCGTGAAGTAGGTGGCCGGGTACGATCCACGTCGCCCTCGGGTCGCTCCCTGCTCGAGCTCTACGGGCAAGCGGAGAGGCATGCCTGACATCGAAGGCAGAGGCCGCTACGGAGAGCTGTTCCGCCTCTGGATGAAGCGCAGCCTCGCCCCCTCCTGGTCCCTCTCCCTACTGGGCCTACTTGCACTCTTGGGTCTTGCGGACTGGACACCGGGTGCGCTGCAGGCAGGCGGCACGATGACCCCTCGGCTTGCGCGCGGGCTTGAGCGCGAGGCCCTTTGGAGCATCGCCCTGCTGCTTGTCAGCGGCTGGACGGCCTGGCACGGGGCGCGCGTCATGGGCCGCTGGCGTGATGGTGAGTGGAGCTGGATCTCGAGCAGACCCGTCGCCGCTTTCCGAGTCTGGTTGGCCACCTGGGCCGGAGCCAGCGCAGGCCTCGGCCTGCTGCTTGTCGCGGTGGGCATGGTGGTAGAGGTGGGCGCAGGTCTCGGTGCTGAGACCGTAAGACTGGTTGCAACGCAGGAGGTGGATGACGCTCGCCTGGAGCCCGGGCAGACGTTGGAGATCGACTGGCAAGTCGACACTCCCACGACCGGAACGGTGCGCGTCTTCTTGCGCTCATCCCCGGGCATGGATCCCACGACTGACGTGCGCGTGGAAGCCAGACGAGGGAAGAAGGTGGCCCACACCGAGGTACGATTGGACGGGCGAAGGGGTGTGGAGGTCGAGGTGCCAACGCAATCCAACCGGCCCTTGATCGTGGTGATCACAGACACAGGGGGCGGCGCCCTGGCTCTGGACGGCAGCACGCCCATGGAATGGTGGCGCCCCGCCGGCTACGAGTGGTTCGGATCCTGCAGTGTGATCTGGCGCGCGTTCTTGGGCCTCTCCGCACTTCTGGGCTTGGCCATGGGGCTGGGCGGACGGATGAGCGCCGCCAGCGCTGCGGGACTGTCCGCCTGCCTCCTACTGACGGCCACGACCGGAGACGTTGGCTACCGACTACCTTGGATTCCACTCGCAGACCTACCCGCAGTCCTGACCATCGTGGGCGAGGGACGACTTCCCATGTCGGGGCACCTGCTTCTACCCCTGGTTGCCATCGCCGTGGGCGCGAGTGCGTGGTGCCTCGCGGGGAGGGTGCGATGAGGCGCCGCGTGCTCGTGATTCTCGGTTGGGCCGTCGTGGCCCTGTGCTGCTGGCCCTGGCACGCAGCAGGTCGACAACCGGATAGGGGATCATCGGCCATGTCCAGTCCCGCCCACGGACCGAATGTGGTTCAGGGCCTGCTGGGACCCGTGGCAGGATTGGCGGCCAGCGCGGAGTGGGTGCGATTCGATTGGTACGTTCGAGAGGGTCGTTATGAGCGCGCCTACGCCGCCGCCGAACGCGCCCTGGCTCTCGAACCAAGTGCCACGCAA
This sequence comes from Planctomycetota bacterium, assembly GCA_002720975.1. Lineage (GTDB taxonomy): Bacteria > Planctomycetota > UBA1135 > UBA1135. The sequence continues at coordinate 11,542 of PBIX01000010.1, forward strand.
GGTTGGACCCACCTGGCATCACACATGGTCTTTGGTCGGGCCTCGCTCGAGAGCGAGCCCCAGCCCTTGTCACGACTGCGCTGGATCCGTGCTGGCTTGGACCTGCTCAAGCAGGGCGAGCAACAGGCGGCCGTCCCTGCCGATCTCGCCTATTTGCGCGGCCTGGTCTTGGCATGGGTCGCAGACCTCGAGGCCCTTGGTGGCCCGGCTGCTCCGGGTTGGCCCGGTGGAACGGATGGTGCGCGACTGGCAGCAGCCGATGCATTCCACTCCGCAGGTGAAGCGGGGAATCTGGAGGGCTATCTGATGGAGGGCATCCTGAGGACAGGCAAACATCTTGAGCCCCCGGACAATGGTCAGGGGCACTAGGGCAGCAAGGCCGTAGCCCTTGGCTGGAGCCCTGGGAAAGAGCCCTCGAATGGGCGCGACCTTTCGCTTGCTGTGTCAGCGGTGGTAGCATCCGCCCATGCTGCTGGCCCTGCTCGCTGAGAACGTCCTCAAGGTGTTCTTCGACCGATTCGGCTACCTGGCACCCTTCGCGTTTCTTGTGGGAGCGGGTGCGGGACTGCCTGTGCCCGAAGAGGTAACCATGGTGGGCTCGGGGTTCTTGCTGCACCGTGGCCTGGTGGACCCCGTCCCGATCATCGCCACGTGCTATGTAGCCACCTTGCTCGGCGACTCCATCCCCTTCTGGCTGGGACGGCACTTCGGCATGAGCGCGGTGGAGAAACCCTGGGCCCGCAGGATCCTGCACCCCGAACGCATGGTGCTCTTGCGCGAACGTTTTGACCGGCACGGAAACTGGGCCATCTTCACCTGTCGCTTCCTACCGGGCGTGCGCATGCCGGGGTTCTTCACGGCTGGCACCGCGGGCATGTCCTATCCCCGGTTTCTGCTCTTCGATGGGCTGGGAGCGCTCATCATGACGCCGACCTGGGTGTTCCTGGGCCGGTCGTTCGGAGAACGCATCGCTGACCTTGAGGGCACGGTATCTGACCTCAACCAGTACCTGGGCTTTGGCTTGGCTGCGGCGGTCCTGATCTTGGCCCTGCGGGGCCTTGTCAGGCGTCGGGAACGGCAGGTGCGGGATCTTGAAGGCCATGACGGTGCCGCTCAGCACCCGAAAACGCCGGAAGGGCCTGAATAGGGACAACGAGCGCAAAGGTACGCCCCGGTGCGGTTGACCCCTAGATGGCCATAAGTATCCTGTTTGGCCCAGTTTCCGTTGGAAGCTGTCTCGATGACCACTCGGGGACCTGAGGTGAGCCTCTGGTGCCCCACAAGCCCTGCACCCAAGCCCCAAAACGGCCCACATCCATGAACTTTCTCTACCTCGCACTCGGCTCCGCAGCTCTTGCGCTCATCTTCGCCGTCGTCAAGTACTTCGCGATCATGAAGATGGACACCGGCAACGACACCATGCGGGACATCTCCAAGCAGGTTCAGGATGGCGCCGCCGCGTTCCTGAAAGCCGAGTACAAGTGGCTGACCGTATTCGTGATCGTGGTGGGCCTGGCCATCGGCTTTTCCGACCCGACAACCGGCCTCGGGGGCAAGACGGCCGTTGCGTTCGTATGTGGTGCCCTGGCATCAGCTATCGCCGGCTATTTCGGAATGCACACGGCCACCCGCGCCGCTGTACGCACGACCCAGGCGGCCACCGGCAGCCTGGCGGACGCCCTGGGGGTCTCCTTCAGCTCGGGCGTCGTNATGGGCATGAGCGTGGTGGGCCTGGCCCTCTTNGGTGTCACCGGTTTCACCATTGCCTACGCTTCCGACCTCCAAGCAGGTGGACTGGAATACGTCCTNGGCTTCAGCTTCGGNGCCTCCTCCATCGCCCTCTTCTCGCGCGTGGGCGGCGGTATCTTCACCAAGGCAGCCGACGTGGGTGCGGACCTNGTGGGCAANGTCGAGGCTGGCATCCCCGAGGATGANCCCCGCAACCCGGGCACGATCGCGGACAACGTGGGCGACAACGTGGGCGATGTGGCCGGCATGGGCGCCGACCTGTTCGAGTCCTACGTGGGTTCGATCATCGCGGCNATGACCCTGGGTGCCTTCGCCTACGCCGGCGTCGAGCACATGGACGGCATGGTCCTCCTGCCCCTGGCCGTAGCTGCTGTGGGCATTATCTCCTCCATCCTGGGAACGTTCTTCGTGAAGGCGGCTGACGAGCACGCCCTGCACTCAGCCCTGTTCAGGGGCCTCATCATCGCGTCCGTTGCCGTGGTTGGAGCCACCTGCTGGTTGACGCTGGGCGGAGGACTGGACCTGCCCGCCCAGCTGGAAGGAGTCACCCATGAGTACTCCACGCCCATGGCCCTGCTCATCGCGGTGGTCTCCGGCCTCGCCATCGGGGTGCTGATCGGCAAGATCACGGAGTACTACACCTCAACGGACACGAAGCCCGTCCAGAACATCGCCAAGCAATCTGAGACGGGAGCCGCCACGAACATCATCCATGGTCTCGCGACCGGCATGGAGTCCGTGGCCATNCCGGTGCTGCTCATCTGNGTGGCCATCTTCCTGGCCAACTACATGGCTGGCGTCTACGGCGTCGCCATCGCGGCAGTCGGCATGCTCTCGACCTTGGGGATNTCCCTGGGTGTGGATGCCTACGGTCCTGTGGCTGACAATGCAGGCGGCCTGGCTGAGATGGCCAAGCTTCCCCCGGAAGTACGTGAGCGCACGGATGCCCTGGACGCCGTGGGTAACACCACCGCAGCCATCGGAAAGGGCTTCGCAATCGGGTCTGCGGCGCTGACGGCCCTGGCCTTGTTCAGCGCCTTCTGCAGTCGCGCTGGCACACTCTCTGGGCTCGAGGGAGCCCTTCCGCTCAACATCAACTCACCTGAGGTCATCATCGGTCTCCTGCTCGGCGGCATTCTTCCGTTCCTGTTCAGCGCGCTCACCATGCGCGCCGTGGGCAACGCTGCCTTTGAGATGGTGGAAGAGGTGCGCCGACAGTTCCGCGAGATCCCCGGCATCATGGACGGCACGGGCAAACCCGATGCCGCTCGATGCGTGAAGATCTCCACGGATGGAGCCCTGCGCCAGATGATCGTGCCCGGCGTCGTGGCCGTAGCCGCCCCGATCGCCGTTGGCCTTTGGAGCGTCACCGCGTTGGGCGGCCTCCTTGCTGGTGCCCTCGTGACGGGCGTGATGATGGCCATCTTCATGTCCAACGCCGGTGGTGCCTGGGACAACGCCAAGAAGTACATCGAGGGCGGCGCCCACGGTGGCAAGGGTTCAGAGCCCCACAAGGCAGCGGTCGTAGGCGACACGGTCGGNGACCCCTTCAAGGACACCTCGGGACCCTCGCTCAACATCCTCGTCAAGCTGATGACCGTGGTGGGACTCGTGTTCCTGCCCTGGTTCTTCTAGAGGACGCTCCCATCGACGCCAAGACCCTCGCCCTGGCCGCCGCCCACCTTCTCGATGAGAAGAAGGCGATGGATATCCGTGTCTATGACGTGGAAGACCAGATAAAGGTCGCGGACTACTTCGTCGTGGCCTCGGCCACGGCGCGGCCCCACGTGAAGGCGCTCTACAACGAGCTGCACGTGCGNCTGAAGGCGGCGGGNGAGNTGCACGCCAAGGCCGAGGGGCTGGACATGAGCTGGTGGGTNCTCCTGGACTATCTGGACGTGGTCATCCATATCCAGCAGGGCGAAGCACGCGAGTACTACGGGCTGGATGAACTCTATGGCGACTGTCCTCAGTTGGACTGGCAGTCGGAGGGGCTTCCGGACGTGCTGGTTCCGCCCGAAGAGGGGACCAAGGGCGAGCAGGAGCTGACCGCGTGAGGTTGGGCTGGGTGCTGATCGGCCTGCTGATCGTCACCCACCCGAGCATTGCCAGCGACTCACCTCCGAACATCGTCGTCTTCCTGGTAGATGACCTCGGATGGCAAGACGTGTCGCTGCCTCTCGGACCAGAGACCACGCCCTTCAACGAGCGCTACCGCACTCCGAACGTCGAGCGGCTGGCGCGACGCGGNATGCGCTTCACGGACGCNTACGCNTCGGCNCCGGTCTGCTCNCCANCCCGCACGAGCCTGNTTACGGGCCGCAGTCCGGCGGCCACNGGCATCACCTGGTGGGTNCGCAACAAGGACANCCACAACAGNNNNTCCCATCCGACNCTNACNCCGCCCNNNTGGACNGTCAANGGNTTGCANCCCGGGGACGTGACTCTTCCCGGTCTCCTNAGCNGCNGCCGATACCACACCGTCCANCTNGGCAAGGCNCACCTGGGNGCNCGCGGCNCNGNNGGTGCCGANCCGACCACNCTCGGNTTCGCNGTNAACGTNGCGGGACACGGACTGGGCGGGCCCGGAAGCTACTACGGTCNGCACGATTTCAGTGCCAAGCACCGCGGCGGAGGAGAGGACTGGAACGTNCCGGGTCTGGAGGCCTACCACGGCAAGGACGTCTTCCTCACCGACGCACTTGCCACAGAGGCGCGCCGCGAATTGCTGCTGGCCGCNAAGAAGGACGGGCCCTTCTTNATGCACTTCGCACCCTATGCCGTGCACGCNCCCATCATGGCCAACAACCGCCTGATCGACTCCTACGAGGGACTGCACGCCAAGGAGGCGGCCTACGCGACCATGGTGGAGTCGGCGGACGCGGCCCTGGGGGTCGTACTCGATACGCTGGCGGAGCTGAAGCTGACGGACGAGACCCTGGTCGTCTTCACCTCGGACAATGGCGGCCTCTCGGCCCACGGCCGCGGTGGNCCCAAGCACTCCCACAACGCNCCCTTGCGGAGNGGCAAGGGATCCGCCTANGAAGGCGGGGTNCGCGTNCCCCTNGTNGTNGCNTGGCCCGGAGTGACCGAACCNGGCACCCGTTCAAGCGAACCCGTCATCAGCCACGACCTGTTCCCCACCCTGCTCTCGGCAGCGGGTGTCGAGGTGCCCGAGGCCCACGGAGAACTTGTAGAAGGGCGCGACCTCAAGTCCCTCTTGAAGGGAGAGGCTCCCGAGTGGAGTGGACGCCCCCTGTTCTGGCATCAGCCCCATCTCTGGGGTGCGAACGGACCAGGGGTCTGGCCCTTCAGCTCCGTGCGCAAGGGACGCTGGAAGCTGATCTTCGACCACGCCCAGACCTCCTTCGAGCTGTACGACCTGGAGAACGATCTGTCGGAAGCCCACGACCTGGCGAACGAGAAACCCGACGTGGTCGGCGCTCTGGCTGAGGAGCTCTCACTCTGGCTGGAGAGCACAGATGCCGGCATGTCCGTGGTGACCGAGAGCGGTCAGCCCGTGAAGATGCCGCGCGCGTACCTGGACGAGACCGGGCGCTGAGTAACGAGAACGCCGACGCGCTACTTGGACAGGCAGTAGGCCAGCAGGTCCAGGATCGCGTCCTCGGTCAGGCTGTCCAGCAATCCGGTGGGCATGCGGGAGAGAGGACTGGGACGCAGCGACTCGATCTCGTCGCGTTGAAACTCGACGGACTCGGAGTAGTCGACGCCCGTCAACAACACGAGTCGGGACTCGTCCTGCTCCTCGATGCGTCCGACAAAGACCTCTCCATCCGTGGTGAGCAGTTCGGTCTGTTGGTATTGGTCGGAGACCTCAAGTGAGGGAGAGAGGATCGACTCAAGCAGGTCATGCGGACTGAAGCGGCCACTGGCCCCGGTCAGGTCCGGCCCGGTGCTTCCACCCTTACCGTCGAAACGGTGGCACTCGGCACAGGTGGCCCGCTCGAAGAAGAGCGCGCCGCGCTTGAGGTCCCGGGGTTCTGCCGTCACCCGTCCCAGGGAGTCCGCCAGATCCTCCTGGGTCCAGGCTCGAACGAACCTCGCCGTGGAGGCCTCGATGACNCGCGCTCCGGCGGCCGGTTTGGGCTTGCGCAGGAGCTCGGGCCAGTGCTTGAGTTCGGCCGGCAGGGACTCGACGGCCTGCGCGCGGATGTTCTCGATGTACTTGGTCAGACTCTTGCCGCCGGACAAGGCGGGCGCCGTCTCGTCAAGCCAGCGGAAATAGCGGCGACGCAGGTGCAGGGTCCATCCCTCGCGCAAATAGGACAGGCACATGGCGTAGTGGATCTGATCAGCAGGGACCTCGCTGTCCTCCAGAGTCTCCACGCCCAGGGCCGCGAGCGCGGGAGCTTGGAGATAGCTGAGGACCCGGCACAGCTCCCGATCCAACTCGGGGTTTCCGCTGGGGAATCTCGGCTGAATGAGCGGCATCAGACGGCCTGCCGCGTCCCGCGTAACCTCTCCCCCACGAGCCGAAGACACGCCGAGGAGTCGCAGCCACCCAAGCAATTGCCCGTCGTCGAAGGAGTCGAAGGGCATGGCAGCCGCGCGCTCCAAGATCTTCACTCGCTGCTCATCTGAACCCACGCGGGCGAGCGCGATCAGGGCCTGGAGGGCAATCGCCGGATCCTCTTCCGCCAGGGACCTGTCTGCCCAGAGGGCAAGAGGAGTTTGCTCCAAGGACACGCGCGCGGCATGTGCGATGAATCGATCTGCGCTGCCCAACTGTGTCCAGTAAGGGCTCATCACTTCGAGGCCGTGCTGCCGCTCCATGGTGTGGCGCAAGGCCCGGGGGCCGTCAGCTACTGCGGCCACAGGTGCATCGGCGGCCTCGCGGGTGGAGCGGATGCGGTACAGACCGGACTGTGTGCGACGCCCGCCCGTGGTGACGTACAGCGCTCCATCCTGGCCGACGGACAGGTCCGTCACGGGAAAGGGCTTGCCCGAAACGAAAGTTTCAAGCCGCGCGCCATAGCTCGCACCCTGAGGTTCCATGTGGACAGCATGGATCGTTCCATAGGCCCAGTCCGCTGCAAAGAGAGCGCGACGATACGGCCCATGGAAGGCCGTCTGGGTTCCGAACACGATGCCCGTTGGCGAGCCAAGGCCCACGTCGACGACTGACGGCAGTGAATCCGGAGAATGGGCCGGCCACTTGCCCGATCCGTGGCGCCAACCGAAGTCCGCGCCGGAGACCAGGTGCAGGATGCGGGTCGGCTTGTACCAGGGAAGTCCAACGTCCCATTCCATGTCCGAGTCGTAGGTGAATAGCTCGCCCTCGGGATTAAAAGCGATGTCGTAGGAGTTGCGCATTCCAGCCGCGACGAGATCCCATTGCTTGCCGTCAGGGCTGACCCGGCACACCCACCCGCCAGGCGCCATGCGACCCACCGCATGGCCTCTGGGATCAGGCATGCGAGGCAGGAGCTGGTCTTCAGCCCAGGCGCGGGTGAGATGGGAGCGCTCGATGGCCTCCGGCATAGCGGTGTGGTTGCCACCGACGATGTAGAGAGCCTCGCCGTCCGGTGAGAGAACCACTCCGTGAGGTCCGTGCTCGCCCGACCCGTCGAGGGGCATCAGGAACTCGACACTGTCGTAGGCATCGTCGCCATCGCTGTCACCCACGCGGTATAAGCCCGTCCCTTTCCCCGCGGCCACGACCACATAGAGATAGCCAAAAGCGTGCAAGAGACCGTGTGCACTCCCCACCTCCACGCCGAGGGGCTCGATGTCGGTCGCCTTGAGGGCCTCGCCCCACTTGGGTACGTCGACGCGATAGATGGCTCCATACTGGTCGCAAGCAATCAGCCGCCCTTGCGGATCAAAGGTCACCGAGACCCAGGAGCCCTGCGTGTCTTTGGGAACCGAGTACAGGAGTTCGGCTTCGAATCCGGCCGGGAGCTCCAATTGATCGGCAGCCAACGCCACGGAGGTTGAAGGCGGAGGTGGTGTTCCCGGCTTACCCCAGGGCTCCACGCCCATGGCACCCAAGCTGGTCGCGGCTTGCCACCCTTCGCGGGAGCCACTCAACGATAGCCAACCCGGGCCCTCTTCACTGGTCACCAACCAAGACCCATCGGTGACTAGGGTCTGGGTCGTTCCGTCCGCGTACTCGATCACGAGCTCAACCCAGAGCCCAGCGGGTCCCCCATCGTTCCGACAGCGTGCGGCCAAGGCGTGCTGACCCTTGGCCAGGTTCCCCTTGATGTCTACCTCAGAGCGCACGCTCCAATCGTGACTCTCAAGAACCTGTTTCCCATCCACAAACAGGTTGCAGTGGTTGTCGCAGGAGCTCGACAGGGTGGCCTTCTTCACCTGACCCGTCACCTCGACGGTGTGGCAGGTCCACATGCTGTCGCTCTTGCCGGACTCGGCAGAGGTCCAGATCCACTCGGGAGTCTGGGCGGTGGCTTGGGAACCTGCCAGGAGCAGGGAGACAACGGCAATGCAGGGTAGGGAGGTACGCATGGCTCTCAAGGATACACGACCCAGTTGGAACGGCACTGCCTCATTCAGGTACCCTCGCCCCTCCCATGTGTGCACCAACCGCCCGCGCCCTGCCCCCGCTCGCCCTTGGCATTTTGGCCGCCCTTCTCGCGGGCTGTGCGAACGAGCCATTGCGCAGGGCATCTCCAAGAGCCGCCTCGACTCACGATGCTGTCAGTTCCCCGACACGCAAGAGCATCTGGCACGAGAAGACCAAGGAGACAATCACCCTCCGCTTCGCCGATGAGGAGCTCGCGGTGGTGCACTTCGCCGCCAAGCCCAGACCGTTCCTCTATCCATTCTACGCCCCTGGCGGCGTTCCCATCACGCGTGCCTGGCCCCAGGAAGAGCGTGAGGGAGAAGCGCACGACCACCCTCACCACACATCGGTGTGGTTCGCCCACGGGGACGTGAACGGCGTAGATTTTTGGCATCCGCAGGCCAAGAACGGTGGAGTGATCGAATACACCGGTCGCCTGAACGAGCTGCTGTCGCGGGGCAAGCGCCTTCGCACCCGCCACACCTATACGTGGAAGGGACCCCAGGGGGAGGAGCTCCTGCACGAGCGACGCACGCTGCTGTTCGGCGCGGAGCACGATCAGCGCTGGGTCGACACGAAGTTCGAGCTGACAGCCTTGAAGGACGAGGTCGTGTTCGGGGACACCAAGGAAGGCACATTCGCCATGCGCCTGCACCCGGCCCTGAGGCTCAAGGGTGAGGTTGCCACGGGCACCATATTGAACGCAGCCGGCGATAAGGACGCGAAGGCCTGGGGCAAACGCGCGGCCTGGGTTCACTACGGTGGCACGGTCGATGAGCAAGAGGTGGGGGTCGCCATCTTCGAACACCCCGACAACTTCCGGCACCCAACCTGGTGGCACGCCCGGGACTATGGCCTCCTGGCGGCCAACCCATTTGGCAGGCGGGCATTTGAAGGAGGCGACGCCAAGAGCGGCCGATTCGCCCTCAAGCAGGACGAGACCCTCGTGCTGAGATATCGCATCTGGACCCACACGGGTGACCGCTCGCCTGAGGAGCTTGCAGCTGCATTCAAGGTCTACCTGATCCAAGCAGAAGAGATGTAGGGTCCTGCGGTCCCTATCACCATGAGCCTCTCCCGCACACAAGCCCTCTTCTTCGGGGCCTACCTCGTCCTCTTCGCGCTGTGTGCATTGAACCCCTACGACCGCTCGGTCTGGTGGGCAGAGAACCTGCCCATCATGCTGCTTGTGGGCGTCATCGCCTGGGTGCAGCGAGTCCACAGCTTCAGCAAGCTGAGCTACGGGATGATGTTCTTTCTGATGGCCCTGCACACGGTCGGCGGCCACTACACATTCTCTCGTGTGCCCTTCGACTTCGTCACCGAGACGTTTGGGTTTGAGCGCAACCACTTCGACCGGGTGGCGCACTTCACGGTGGGGTTCTACGCCTATCCTCTGGCCGAGATAATCCAGCGCCGCAAGCTGGTGAACACCCGCTGG
>PBIX01000011.1 GCA_002720975.1 Planctomycetota bacterium
ACACCATCGGTCGTTACGCCAAGGATGCCGGACAAATTAGCACTTCCGGGTCTTTCAGTATTGACCTGCTTAGCGCTAACTCCGCCCCCGGCGGCGGCGTGCCCCTCATCGGTGGCTCGCTGTGTAACGGTAACACCTGGCGCTTCCAGGCCTGGCACCGTGACGGCATGAACGCCTCTCGTTTCTCGAAGGGTATTTCCGGCACGATCAACTGATCTTGCCCGGCTAACGGCACTCACCGGGTCCTTTGGGATCCGGTGAGGGCCAAGCACACGAACGGCACCGTCCACTCAGGGCGGTGCCGTTCTTTTTGTTGTTTAAGGCCAGGGGGGGGCTGGCCTTCTGTGCGCATTAGTCCCTAGGTATGGAACTCTTGGGCGGCTCCTGCGTCATACCTGGACACCGCAGGTCGTGTTCCCTCTCAATCCTCACACCTGGTTGATAAGTACTCCGTTTCCCTCTTGTTTTGACACCTGCCTGAGGTTGGTTCCGTGTACCCGTTTGAGTTTAGGCTGGAACTACCTTGGTAAGGGGTCTATTGGTGGTCTCCGTTCCCTGAAGCACACCCCCCCTCTCCTTCTGCCCCCTGTGTCATGCTCAGACACCGCAATCAGCAGCGTTGGCGCGAAGTACTCGCTACCATCTTCGTTCTTCTTCTCTTCGGGAGAGTCGCGCCGGCTCAACAGGATAGGATCCAGGCCGACGCTTCAGTGTCGATCCGACAGGTGGCGTTGGGGGAGGCCTTCAGGCACGTTGTTGAGGTCTGGCATGACTCCACGGGCGGTAGTCCAACCACGACGGGGACACCAGGGTGCAGTGCAGAAGTCTGGGAGGCTTTGGACAGCTTGGCTCGCGCGGGGTGTGTGGAGGCTGCTCGCACCTGTCTACTTGATTATCGCCGCCTGAGGGGGCTCCCCGCTGAGGGGGCGCTTTCTTCTTCCGCGCTCGAACACCGGATGGGGTTGTACGAGTATCTGGTGCAGGCCATGGATTCGGCCCAGATGGAGCTGGCCCTGGACCTGCTTCGGAGAGAGCAGGAATTGAGTTCGGGCCAGATCGAGGGGCTTGTGCGTAGGTTGGCGCGACGGCGCCGGGCACCCCTGGGCGTGCAGGCTCAGGCAAGGCTCGATCTGGCACGAATGCTGGGGGCTTGGTCCTCAGGTGGCACGGATCGTGGTGTTGGCCGAGCCGCACGTCTGGCAGAAGCGCTAACCCTCTACAAGTCCATTCGCAGTGAGTTCGAGGGCACAGAGTTTGCCGGGCGCGCAGGTTCAGCTGTCTGGCGGCTTGAGCATCTCTCGCCGGGGAAGGTGGCACCAGACTTCCTAGCCCATGACCCTGCCGGCAATGAGATCCGCCTATCCGACTTCAGGGGGCAGGCGGTCGTGGTGCACATTTCGGACCCCACCAGTGCAGACTTTGGTGCTGATCTGGATCGCGCTGAGGCAGAAGGACGTCGTCACTGGGACTCCCGGTTTGCCTGGGTGGGCATCCACCGGGGCGGCTCCTCCGCTGCTCTGGAGGAGGCCTTGGGGGGTACGTTGCCTTGTGGGGAGCATGCATGGGAGGGTGCGGGGGCTTCGGGCGCCGCAGAGGCCTGGCGCATTCCGGCGTACGAGACGATTGTGGTCATAGGTCCATCGGGTCTCGTCTTTGCCGTGAACCCGGCCAAGGCGCTTCTTGATCGGCATATCACAGACCTCTTGAGTGAACTTGTACAGCAAGGCCGCCAGCGGCAGGCGGACTCCGGAGGTGGGAGTAATCAAGGGGGTGGAGGCGATGAACGCGGCACTGACGACACATCAGTGGGGAGGTTGCCCGGAATGAAGGACGGGGCCTCAGGGGAAGGAGTCCGCCCGCCGGGGGATCAAACTCCCTAGGGGATAAAGCCTGCCATGCACCTATTTCCCAAGCCCAGGCGCGGCCCCAGAGGCATCCATCCGAGCCATTCGGAGCTCGCGAGTTTGCCCCTATGGACGGTCATGGCCTGCGCTCTGGGAGTGCTCATGTGGAATTTTGGCACACAGGGGCCGGTATCATCAGGGCTACATGCCGCGGAGCTCGAGAGCAGCGTAGCGTTGGCTGGGGGAGTCGACGGCTTCCATGCGGGGCGGGATGTGAACGGGGTTGGCAGTGAACCTGGGGCCATCATGATGGCACCCGTCCGGCTGGACGCGTCAAGTGGGCATCACACCGCCGACGGGACTGACGGTGGGGATTCCCAGGCGAAGGCGACTGGAGAGGGCGGTACTGCCGCCTCTGGTCAAGATGCGAAAGATGTTCCGGGTGAGGGGGGCTCTAACCAATCAGGCGCCGGAGGGAGCCTTTCGTGTCCCAATGGTAGGGATGAGGACGGGAAGCGGATTGGTATGTGGGAGACCTTCCATAAGAACGGGCAGTCGGAAAGTAGGGGGCGCTACGAGGACGACAAGCGCGAGGGACGCTGGCAATCCTGGTCCGACTCCGGGAGGCTCGTCCGCGATGGCGCATTCCTGGATGGGAAGCAGGAGGGGGCCTGGAGTGGTTGGAATCCCGATGGCACCCGGCGGAGCGAGCAGTACTACAGTCAAGGCCGCCGTACAGGTACTCACACCCTTTGGTTCACCAATGGGCAGATCAAGGAGACCGGGCCCTACGTGAACGGCCTACGCCATGGTCCCTGGCAGTTCTATGACTTCCAGGGCAATCCAGACCTGCGCACCGGGACCTATGTAAACGGCCAGCGTGTGACGGACGGCAACTGAGCGTCAGCCGCCCTTGGTGTGCATGCCCAGGTGTGGCTTGGCGAGCAGGTCCGGGACCTGGGCAGATGGACCGCGCTCAGAGACCTCCAAGCGGTCCTGGCCACCGTGATCGTCACGGCTCCTCCAGCGACCATCAACCATCGTTGCCAGGTCTTCCTCGGCGGCACCCGCACGGAGCGGACCTAGAAGGTCGAGTCCATCAGCGGCATAGAGGCAGGTGAAGAGCTTGCCGTCGGCTGTGAGTCGGGCCCTATCGCAGGCGCCGCAGAAGGGCGCGGTCACAGAGGCGATAATCCCGAAGACCGTGCCATCGGACAGCGTGAATAAGTTGGCGGGGGAGTTGTCGCCGGGGGCAAGCGCCTTGATCGGGCCGCACTCCGATTCCAAACGGTGCAGGATCTCTGACCGTGGCACCACGAGCGCGGGGTCCCAGTTCAGCGCCCCACCGACGTCCATGTACTCGATGAACCGAGCCTGGTGCCCGCGTTCTCGGGCAAAGCGGAGGAGCGCCGCGAGTTCATCCTCGTTCGTGCCGCGCACAACAACGGTGTTCAACTTGAGTGGTGTGAAGCCGGCCTCCTCGGCGGACCGAATTCCAGCCAGGAGTTTGCCGTGGGAGTCACGCCTGGTGTTGGTCTTGTAGCGTGCGGCCTGCAGGGTATCGATGCTGATCGTTAGCCGGCCGAGTCCGGCAGAGCGTAGATCCCCAGCCAGGTCTGGCAGGGGGATTGCGTTGGTGGTCATTGCCAGATCCTGGATGGCAGGAATCTCGGCCAGTGCTTGGACCAGGGTGGGGAGGTCCCGGCGCAGCAGGGGCTCCCCACCCGTGATGCGCACCTTGGTTGTGCCCACAAGGGTCATCACGCGGACCAGTGACGCCAGCTCCTCGAGAGTGGCGATCTCGGCCTTGGGCAGCCACACCTGACTGCCCTCGGGCAGGCAGTAGCTACAGCGCAGGTTACAGCGGTCAGTCACTGACACCCTCAAGCTCCTGAGGGGGCGTGCGTGTCGATCCAGACTAGTCACGGCGAGGGTGCAGGCGGGGAGGGATGTGCCGGGGCAGGTGGAAGGACCGCGGATCCCATGGGGTATATGGCCGCGCTTGGGGAGGCTGATAAGCTAGGGGTATTCTAGCTCAGGGCCCGCGGCTAGCCACCAGGCCTCGACATTCGATCCCGACCGCGTCCACAGACCTGCGTGCTCCCTTGCTCCTCTATTCCCTCCTGCTTGTCTCGTTATCCCCACTGCCTTCCCAGGACGAAGTGCGGGATAGGGTTCCGCTCAGGCCCGAGGAGGACCTCTCCCGGGCCGTCCAGGAAAGCGCCGGCGGGCTGAGTCCACTCAGCGGTGGGTGGACAAGGGAGGATCTGGCTGCGGAGGTCAGCCACGCCCTGCACTTCATGGGTGCGTTCCTGGCGGAGGGAGGGGATTCCGGCCCGCTCCGCGATGTTCTTGCTCCGGGTGTGGCTATCACACCTTGGTTTTCTGATGAGCTCCAGGTGGTTGTTCTTGGCGCAGGCTCCAGTCCCGAGGGGGGGACTGCTCCTGGCTCGGGCCCAGGTGTCGGCATGGACGCATTTGTCCTTTCCCTTGAGGGCTTGCGCAGGCGCTGGTCGGCCCAGGAGGTGGATGTGCACTTCAAGGTTCTGGGGGTCGAGGGGGGAGCAGAGCGCCTGACAACGCCCGTGCGCATGGAGGTGCGTGGCGGGAGCGAGGCAAGCCTCGTCGGTGCTACAGCGAGCTTTGTCTGTTCATGGGCCCCCAGCGATCGGGGCCTGCGGCTTGATCGTCTGCAGGTCGACGAGTACGTCGAGACGGCCAGCCCTCGAGCACTCTTTGTGGACCGCACGGCACTGGCCTTGCCGGGGGACATCTTCGCGGGCCAGTTGGAGCCAGGGATAGACACCTGGCGTGAGCAAATCGATGCCTATCTGGGGGTCGGGGTTCTGGGTCACCATGGCCTATGCATCGCGGACGTCAATCAGGATGGCTTGGAGGACCTGTATCTGTGTCAGCCCGGCGGACTGCCCAATCGCTTGCTCCTACGGGAGCCGGGCGGGACCTTCCGAGACATCTCGGCGCGTGCGGGTGTGGACATACTCGACCCCTCGAGCGGGGCGCTCCTGGTCGACCTGGATGGGGATGGCGACCCTGACCTGGTTGCCGTTGCTGGGGACGAATTGGTGTTCATGGAGAACCGCGGTGAGGGCCTCTATCGCGCCCGCTCACGCTTCTCCGCGCTCTCGGTGACCTCGCTCACGGCGGTTGATGTGGATATGGATGGCGACCTCGATGTGTACGCCTGCGCTTACCTCTCACCCTATGATGGGCAAGCCGTCCCGCTTCCGTATCACGAGGCGGAGAATGGCCAGCGCAATCTGATGCTGGTGAATGAAGGGAAGTTCACCTTCGTGGACCGGACCGAGGCTCTTGGCTTAGGTGCCGGCAACAGCGCCTTCAGCTTTGCCGCTGCCTGGGAGGACTACGATATCGATGGCGACCCGGACCTGTACGTGGCCAACGATTTCGGGAGCAACAATCTGTACCGGAATGATGGGGGACAGTTCAAAGACGTGGCGAAAGCCCTGGGCGTAGAGGATGTGGGTGCTGGGATGGGGGTCGACTGGGCCGACGTGGACGGCGATGGATGGATGGACCTGTACGTTTCAAACATGTTCTCATCAGCAGGACGGCGTGTGAGTTTTCAGGAGGGTTTTCAGCCCGGGGCGAGCCCCGTTGAGCGTGCGCGGTTTCAACGCCACGCCCGGGGTAACAGCCTGTTCCTGAACCGTGCTGGTCAGGGATTCGAGGATGTCACGGAGCAGGCGGGTGTGGGCGTGGGGCGTTGGGCATGGGGGGGCGTGTTTCTCGAGTACGACAACGATGGCCGCCCGGACTTGTTTGTGCCCAACGGCTTTGTCACAGGGCCGGGCCCTGGTGACTTGTGAAGCTTCTTCTGGCGGCAGGTCGTGTCGCAATCACCGCTCGATGGAGATGGCGAGGGGGGGAGCGCCGCCGCCTATGGCGCAGGGTGGCAGAACCTGTCGCGTTGGATCCGGTCGGGGCGCTCATGGAGTGGGCACGAGCGCCATGGGGCGTTCCAGAACCTCGGCGGTTGGGCGGACGGAAGGGGTAAGTTCGCGGATGTCTCCTTCGTCCACGGCTTGGACATGGATCAGGACGGCCGCTCGGCCGTGCCCGTCGACTGGGATATGGATGGGGACCAGGACCTGTGGATCCTGTCCCGGAATGCACCGCGCGTACGACTCATGGTCAATCAGAGTCCCGCGGCGGACAACTTCCTTGCCTTACGCCTTCACGGCGTGCGGGCTAACCGGGAGGCCATCGGAGCGCGCGTTGAGGTTGTGCTAGCTGATGCGAACCGTTCCGTCCAGGTGCGTACTCGGCGTGCCGGTTCAGGGTATCTGGCGCAGTCCGGACCTTGGTTGCACTTTGGCCTGGGTGGGGCGAAAGTTGCGGAGGTACGTGTTCTGTGGCCGGGCGGGGAGTGGGAATCGTTTGGAGCTCTCGGGCGCGGACAGTTCTGGCAGCTGCGCGAGGGTAGCGGGGCCGCACGCCCCTGGACCAGGCCCTCACTGCCCAATCTTGAGGATGCGCGATCCGTGCCTCCCCCACAGGAGGCCCCGCAGTCTGGAAGTCGCTTACCTCTTGCCATCCCGACGCCCATGCCGCGGTTGCAGGTTGTAGGTCTTGACGGTGAGCTCGGTGAGTTCCTTGGAGTCACTCCCGGTGGCGCGAAAGGAACGGGGAGACCTGTCCTGATCACCCTGTGGTCGCACACTTGCGCGCCCTGCGTCCAGGAGCTGACGGACCTTGGTGCATCCGGTTCGGTGTTTGATCAGGTGGGCCTGAAGTCCGTGCTCTTGAGTGTCGATCCCACCGATGAAATTGATTCCGTGCGAAAGGTCCTCGAGCGCACAGGCGCGCCCGGCCAGCCGGGCTGGGCCACCCATGCGTGTATGGAGGCCCTTGACGCCATGGCCTCCGTGGCCGGCAGTCGCCCTGAACCGTTGCCGGTACCCTCAAGCTTTCTCATTGACCCCGGCGGGCGGCTGCAGGTGATCTATCGCGGCCGCGTGCATCCCAAGACCGTCCTCCAGGACCTGGCCCTGATTCCGTTGGAGTCTCAGCTGCGACGTCTGGCCGCACTGCCCTTCCAGGGTCGGTTCCTGGCGCCCGCCCCGGAGGACAATCTCGCCTGGTGGGAGGGTGCTATGCGCCGTCTGGGCAAGGAGGGACTGGCAGCAGAATTTGCTCTAGGTCAGTTGGATGCCGAGGTCGTCGGTGAGGCGCAGTTGCACTTGGGCTTTGGGGTAGCGCGTCTGCAACAAGGGCAACTGGGGGAAGCACTTGAGCATCTTCGGAAGGCCTCTGCACTCAATCCACAGGACCCTCTTGTTTGGGTGGAGATGGGGATCGTGCATGCGCGAATGGGGCAGGATGTGGAAGCCGAAGAAGCACTGCTGAGTGGAATCCGGATGGACCCGGGCAGTGGGCGTGCCCACTTCGAGCTGGGCAGGATTCTTGTGGGACGTGGTGATGAGCCAGGGGTGGAGAGTCAACTACGCCGACTGCGGGCTATCTCGAGCGAGCTTGCCGATAGCCTGGCCCTCCTCTGGAAGCAGAGGTCGGATCGCTCCCCCTAGGGCAGGCCGACGGTGGCGTAAGGGCTGCCCGAACCCGATGATGAAACCATGGTGCTGCACCCCACACTAATCACGACGTTCAACGTGGATTGGATCGGACTCTTTAGTTGGGGCGCCCCGGCGTTTCTCCTTGCGCCCCTCTTGATTCGTAGCCCCAAGGGGGAGCGTGCTATCTGGGCACTCGTGGGGCTCGTCCTGGCGCTCATCTGGGTGGACAAGACGCTGGACCTGCAGGCATGGGTCCATCAAACCGGACAGGAGCTCGTACGGGCCTTCGATCCCGAGTGGCGACTGCGTGGGCCGCACCTGTGGGTACGGTGGGTACTGGTAGGCTCGGCGTTCCTGGCTGTCGTCGTGGTTTTTGCGCGGCTGGTGCGGCGCGACCAGCACATTGGCCTTGCCAAGGTCCTCACCCTGACGGGCCTCTTGGGTATCGCCGGGTTCGTGTCCGTGAGGCACCTTCCCGCCCTTCAGGACATCTTTGCGGCCGGGCTGGAGCGCTGGATTGAGTGGGGGTGCCTGGCCTTGGTGTGGATCGGCCTGACCTGTGGCTTGCTGGGAACCCGCGGCTTACCCCGCGGAGGGGCGAGCTAGGCCACGTTGGGATTCTGGGCGTCCTTGGGGCGCGCCTCGGGCAGTCGATTGATTTCCTCGACGGGGTCACTCCCCCGCAAGCCTGTGAGGGGGATCTCGTTGAGCGTGCCATCCCCGGCCTTGCAGACGTGGCCGTTGCCATCGGTGAGCCCTGCGGCGCTGAGGGCCGCCTGAACCTCGGCTGGATAGGCCCAAGTGGTGTCAGGCTGATCGGGTTGGTAGATGCGGAATCCGTGGCCGCCCCACAGGTCCTTGCGCAGGATGAGGGGATGGCTGACAAGCTTGTCGAAGTAAGGCTGGATCTCCTCCTGCTGCAAGCCGCGATCCACTTCGAAAGCATTCTCGCTGTAGGCCTTGCTGGCGTGGCCCGACAGTGTCGTCACGTTGGAGATGCCGAACTTCTGCGGCTTCTTGTGCATGGGGGAGTTGGCCGTCAGGAGGAAGGTGGCAATCTGTACGGTCTCGTACAGGTGCTCGTTCTTCAGAAGGAAGTCGATGTTCTCCTTCATGTCTTCTTCGGTCTCACCAGGCGTCCCGAGGATGATGAAGAGGTGCACCTTGATGCCCACCTTCTTGCAGTCTTCCAGGACGCGCCAGACGAGCTCCGTGTTGACACCCTTCTGGATGATATCCTGGATGTTCTGGGCGATGGACTCGAGGCCGAACATGATGGAGTAGCAGCCTGCGGCCTTGACCTTCTCCAGGTAGGGCACGTCCATACAGTCCTCGAAGCGCATCATCCCGGACCAGTTGACCTTGGCTCCCCGCTCGAGGATGAGATCACTGAGCTCGACGATGTCACCGGGGTGCATGGACTCGTCGGTCAGGAAGAAACTGCGTGCGCCGTAGCGGTTCTGGAGGTTGAGCATGTCCTCAAGCACCAACTCCGGGGCGCGGGCGCGCATGCGGCCGGTGCCCAGGGTGAAGTGGTGGGAGCAGAAGGAGCAGCGGCCCCAGTAGCACCCACGATTGGACATGATCGGTAGGCGCAGGGGGCGATCGAGGTATTTCTCCAGGGCGAGATCGTCATAGTCGGGCGCATTCAGAGCGTCCATGTTCTTCAGGAAGGTGCGATCGTTCGTTATGCGCTCCCCGTCTTCCAGGTAAAGGAGGTTGGGGATCTCAGCCGTGCTGGTGCCGTCACGCAGGGCGTCGATGAGCTGGGGCAGGGCTTCTTCGCCCTCATAGCGGATCACGTAGTCGACCTTCTCCAGGACAGAGTCTTCAAGCCAGCCGGCGTCGAAAGTATCGGACACGTAGCTGCCACCGAGCACAAGCTTGGCGCGAATGCCATGGCCGCGGAGGAAGTCCGCCAGAACCAGGGCTGGCTCGAGCTGCCGGGACACGGAGACCGAGATCCCAATGACGTCGTAGTCCTCGCGCTGAACCTGGGGGAGGACTGTCTGCTCGTAGAAGTCCTCGAGAGCCCGGCGCCCCAATTCCATGGTCTGGCGCAGGGCGTAGCCCAAGCGCAGGTGAACCGCATAGAAGTTGCGCTCTTCGAACTTGTTGAAGAACTTGGGGTAGGACAGGTACGGGTAGTAGAAGATCCCCATCAGCTTGAGCACCCGCTGAAGCGTCTTGCGATAGCGCACAACGCCGTCCTCTGGGAACTGCTGCTCGATGGAGGTGGCCTCGCGGAATGCGGTGAAGAACTTGCGGTCGCGCAGGGTCCAGCGTGTCAGCAGTCGGGTGGCTGGAGCAGCAAACCAACGGACGAAGAAGCGCAGCTTGGCGCTGGCATGCGCTGCCGGTTGTTTGCCCCCCTGCCTGATGATCTCGCAGACACGCGCGTGGGTGCGCGGGTCCAGGGAGTGGTGGTAGAGATCCAGGTCGAGGTCCCGCTGGTGCGTATGCTCGAAGCCCAATTTCTTGAGATGGGCCACCAAAGCCGGAACCCCCATCCAAGGGGAATCACAGGGCGAGTCGCCGGGTGCGTGCAGCAGAAGGGTCTTCATGAGCGGGTCACGAGGTGAAATGGGGAATCCCAGGGTCCAGGCTCCAATCCGGGTAAATCGGGCCGGAATCGTGTTGGTTAAGGGTAAGCGTCCATTAAATCTCCCGCAAGCGGAAGAGTTGTCGGTATCCCAACATCGACCATTTCGGGTTGCTTTCTTGGCCCAAAAAGTGGGGTCCGGCATGATCCCGCATCGAGGCACCGCGCAGGGGGTGCCTGCGCTGTGCCATGAGGGGCAAAGGGGAAAGGGAATTCAGGCCTGAGGTACGAATCCGTAATAGTATTGGGTGGACCCTTCTTCCCACCAACGAAATGCGCCCTGTAGCCCTTCTTCTTCTGATTCCCGCCGTGGCCTTGGCGGGTGTCCTGCGCCCCGACGTTCAGGCGAAGGCTCCGGAGTCGGGAGTGGGAGCGGCTTCTCTGGTCCCGATCAGACCGAGATCGGTGGATTCCCTGCTCCTGAAGCGGCGCAATGTGACGGCTACGCTTGAACTCCAGGGCGTCCTCGTTCCGGCGAGCTGGGAGGTTCTGGAGACCCCTGTGACCGAGGGGCATTCCAGCCTCGTGCTCGCAGACGTCCTGCCCCATGGGAGCCCGGTGAATGCCGGGGACCGCGTAGGGTCTTTGGAGATCGAGCCCTGGCTCGAGCAGCGAGAGGCCGCGGAACTTGCGGTTGCCCAAGCCGAACGTGTCATCTTCGCCGGGAAGGAGCGCGCCGGACTTGCTCGGCAGGCGCGGGCGGCTGCACTGAAGTCGGCTGAAGAGGACCTTGAACACAAGACCGCGGCTTTCAAGGCGCACCTCAATGTGGCAACCAGTCTCCGTCAGCGGGCTGAGAAGCTGACGGAGCAGCGCTTACAGGCCACCGTGGATGATCAGCGGGATGAGTTGGCGCAGCTGGAGGCCATGTACACCCAAGACGAGTTGGTGGACGAGGTCGAGCAGATTGTGTTGAGGCGTGCGCGCCGCGGCTTGGCTACGGCCCTCAGCCAACTCCAGTTGAACAAGGATCAGCGCGCCCACGCGGACAGTCTGGAGCACCCCCGGCAGACGGCCCTGTTGGAGCGCGGTGTGTCAGCTGCGCAGCATGCTCTGGAGGCTATCAGGGTTGAGCAGAGACTGGCGACGACCGAACAGGAAGCAGAGCTCAAGGCCGCTGCCAGGACGCTTGCGGAGGCCCGCGAGGCTCTGGAGCGTGCACGGACGGTGGAGGCCAGCCTGGTGTTTGTCAGCACATCCGCGGGAATCTTCCTCCATGGGGGGCCACGTGAGTGGGAGAGTGGATTGAGTCGTCCCGAGCATCGTGTGGGGGATCGACTCCCCTCTGGCCGGGGTGTTTTCGTGGTTGCCCCCGCGGATCGCGTCCACGTGGCCCTGGCTCTCTCTGCGGAGCAGGTTGCCACGGCGCGCGATGCATCTGTGGTACGCGCCCTGCCCGCCACGGGACAGGCTGCGCGGGGAGGATCACTGTTGGTGGATGCGTTCCCCGGACCAACGGGGAAGTTCGCCGCCACCCTGAAGATAGCGGACCCCTGGGTGGGTGTGCTGCCAGGGGTGCGTGCGGAAGTGGCCGTTGAGCGGGTCGTCGTTGCGGACGCCATCCTCGTTCCCAAGGAGGCCATCCACAGAGATGCAGGCCAGGCTTGGTGCCTGCTTGAACGTGCGCGGGCAGGTGGGGGCGAAGAGTACGTGCGGCGCGAGGTGGTCTTGGGATCTACGCACCCTGAAGGCACGGAGGTCGTGAGTGGCCTGGATGCCGGGGATCGCGTTCTTCTGGGTGAGGCTCCCTAGCCCGGACTCCGGGAGTCCAATACTCGAAATGGGGCCTCAGTCCTCCGTAGTCCTGGGCCTGCGTTTGGCCACGACCCTCCTTGGAGGCTGCCTGATGGTCGGTACCGGGTGGGCGCAGGCGAGACCCTATCTCCAGGATCCCATGAGGCTGAAGGTGAGGTCTGCGGCAGAGGCTGCCACTCAATGGTTGCTGGACAATCAACTGGAGAGCGGTGGTTGGGGCTCACATCACTCACCGCGACCCATTGAGGTCTTCGCCAGCGCGCCGGGATCTCAAGATGCCTTCCGGGTGGCGACTACTGGGTTGGTTGTGAGTGCACTACTCGACTCCCCCTTCGGAGGGGAGGATAAGAGCCTGGCCGTTCAGCGCGGGATCGAGCATCTTCTCGAGCATTACCCGGTGCGGCGCCAGAGTGGTATCGAGCACTACAACGTGTGGGCCTTCGGGTTCACGTTGCAGGCCCTTGGCGAGTGTCTGTTGGAAGGGGTTCTACCTGAGCACGAGGACCAGATTCGCAGGGCGAGCAGCGCGCTGGTTGAGAGGCTCGCGGGCTATCAGTCTGTGGATGGGGGGTGGGGCTACCTGTCCCTGCAGGGCTATCGGACCCACCCGCCGGCTGCCACATCCATGAGCTTCACAACTGCCACGATTCTCGTGGGGTTGGCCCGTGTCCAGGACGCCGGTGTGGAAGTGCCCAAGGGGTTGATTGCTCGTGCGGTGGACAGCCTTCGCCGCTGCCGGATGCCCATGGGACCCTATGCCTATGGGGAGATGTGGAGGCGCTCGCCGCAGGCCCTCATCAACGGCCCGGCCGGGGCCGCCTGCCGCACACCAGCCTGCCAGCTATCCCTGATGCTCCACGGGCAGTCCGTCCCGGACTCGGATCGAAACCGTGCCCTCGCAGATCTTCTGGTTCGCTATTCGGAACTGCAACGTGCGGGGCTGCGCAGGCCTATCCCGCATGAGTCCTGGTGTCAGATCTCAGGCTATTTCTATCTCTATGGTCATGCCTACGCGTCTTACCTGCTTGAACTCTCCTCCCCGGACCTGCGCCGGCGTCACGCGCCAGCCCTGGCGCGTTCGGTGCTGGCCTGCGCGCAACCGGATGGGTCGCTCTGGGATTACCCGCTCTACAGCTACCACAAGCCCTACGGGACAGCCTTCGCGTTGATCACCCTTACCCGCATCCTGGGGTCCGACCGTTGAGTGTTCGATTGGACCCACCTGTCCGGGCTGACAGCATTCGCCTTGAGGGATGGTGGAAATATGGGGGGAGGCGCGGGGGCCCTTCCGATAGTCTTCATGGGTCCCCCCGTTCCGCGCCTGCGAACCCCGCCACCTGATGCTCCCCCGATCAGTTACCCGTCTCCTGAAGTCCATCGGCCGACTTCGGGACCCCAGGCCCCTCTCCCTGGATGAGTGGGCAGAGCACCACCGGCCGCGCGTGATGGCGGATGTTCAAAGGGTGCTGCCCTACATTCCCGATGGTTCCCTGTTCGTGGATGTGGGGGCCAACGTCGGTCTCTTCACGGAGTGCATCCTCCAGGAGCGGCCCCAATGTGAGGCCATCCTCTTCGAGCCTGTGCGGCGCTACTACGAGCGCTGCGCGCAGCGATTCGAGGATAACCCTCGGGTGAGGCTGGTTCATGCGGGGCTCGGTGCAGAGGCTGGCACCACCACGATCTTCAAACCGCGGCACAACTTCGGAGGCAACACCATCGTCCGAGAGCTCTTCTTTGATCGGAGCGAGTTGGCGCAACTCAAGAGCGATACGCCTTTTGACGAGGAGGAGGTGACGATCGAGGTTTTCAGCCAGGTCGCCGCCCGTCTCGGGATCAGTGACGTCAGCTTTATAAAGACGGATGCGGAGGGGCACGACTATGCCGTGCTGGCGGGGATGCTCCCCTGGCTCGAAACACAGGAGACCAAGCCGGTGATCCTGGCTGAGCTACTCGCCGAGTTCTACCACCCGCATTGGGATGCGCAGGTGGCTGCGCTGGAAGGGCTGACGCGGGTGGGGTACGCAGAGTGCGACCTCTCCCGGATGGAGAAGATCGACGACATCCTGCTCTTTCCCAGCGGTAGCCGGCAGTCGGAGTCCTGAGTGTGAGGGGCCTTGTCGAGCGGTTGATGGGCAGTCGCTTCGTGCGGGATTCTGCCACCCTGCAGGCGGCGTCCATGATCAACAGCCTGGGGAGTCTGGCCTGCGCCTTGGCCCTAGCTCACATATTGGGCTCCTTGCAGCAGGGGGAGTTCTACCTCGCCATAGCGACCTACTCGTTCCTCTGGTTCTCGGTGAACCTGGGTCTGTACCCTGTAGCGACGAGCCAACTGGCTGCAGCAGCGGCCCGAGGTAGCGACTACAAGGTCGCCTTCTGGATTGCCTACCTGGTCAAGGCTCTGTTGTGGATGGGGGTGGCCTTTGCGGTATTGGCTGTCGCCGTCTTGCCCTGGGTGGCTGAGCATGTGTACCACACGCCGAGCCTGAGTTGGGGGGCGGCCTACGGGCAGCCGCTGATCAAGGCGGCGGCCCTGATGGCCTTGACGCCCCTGCTTGAACTTCCCCGCTCGGCATGTTGCGCGGCATTCCAGGGCACCAGGAGAATGGTTGCTCTCGCCAAGGTTGAGAATGGGCAGGAGTGCGTCCGCGTGTTCCTGGTGGTGGCTGGAGCGGTGATTACCCGGGACGCGGTGGGGCCGGCTGTGGGTATGCTGCTGGCCTCCTGCGTGGGATCCGTTCTGGCGGTGGACGCGTACGTACGTGAGACGCGCTCGGGTGAGGCACCTCTGCCGAGCGTGCGTATGGTCTTGGGTCGCTTCAAGGAGGCGCCACTGTTCTATGGCCTGCGCCTTGGGCTGCGACTTGGAGTGACGCAGAACATGCACGCCCTGGGAGTCAACATCCTGCCGACCATGGTGCTGGGTTTTGTTGGCAACACACGTTGGGTGGCCTACATGCGATTGGCCCAACGCATAGTCGATGCTGTCCGCACCTTGATGCAGGGCATCAACCGCACAGCTCTTCCGTATTTCAGTGAACTTGTAGGACTGAAGGACCTGCGCGGCCTTCGGCGGGCCTATTGGCGTGCGACCCTGGGGAGCGGCGCGCTCGTCTCCACGGGCGTGGTGCTGATAGGTTTCCTTGTCCCGTCATTGGTTGAGGCGTTTCCATCGGATTACCGTGACCCGGTCTGGACGGTCTTCCTGATCTTGGCCCCCGGTGTAATGGTGGTGTCCTTCTCGGTGGCCAACGACACGTTCTATCTGGTGACCGATAACCTGAAGGTGGCTATTGTCTTTGGCGCCGTACAGTTTGCCGTGCATCTCACGCTCCTGGCGCTGCTGGGGCATTTCTACCCGAAGGTCGGACCTTCCATTGCGCTGACTGTCTTCTTCTTCTCCAGCGTTATTCACCCGGCCTACGCGTACTTCTGGTTCAGACGCAAGGCCGGTGGTTCGGGGTCCGATGACCAGGCACCCGCGACGCCGGTCGGGGAGTCCGCGTGAGTACCGCACCCCGGTCTGTGACGCCCCGGGCTCTACTGCTCGACCTGGACGGGACGCTCTACCCACTGGGGGCCGTTCGGCGTCGTATGGCGCTCGAGTTGTTGGCCGGGTGTGCAGCAGGTGCCCTGAGTCTTGCTCCCTTCAGGGGGGCGCAGACCATCCGTCGCTTGAAGGTCTTCCGGGCAATGCGTGAAGAGATGCGCGGCCTGGGTCGGCCCGAGGAGCCTCTTGAGGAGCTGCAATACAGACTCCCGGCTCATGCCATGGGCATGGAAGCGCAAGCGCTGGAGGCGCTCGTCGCGGAGTGGATGCACGAGCGTCCCCTGAAGCACCTGGGCGCCTTGCACCTGCCCGGGCTGAGACCCTTTCTGGCGGGCGCCAGGGCGGCCGGTGCGAGGTTGGGCGTGTTCTCTGATTATCCGCCAGGCGCCAAGCTTGAGGCCCTGGGGGTGCGCGACCTGGTGGAGCTTGAGCTGGCTGCCACGGATGCGGGCATCAATGCTTTCAAGCCGCACCCTGCCGGTTTTAGGCACGCCTGCGAGGAGTGGGGCCTGGAGCCTCGGGAGGTGCTCTTTGTAGGGGATCGGGATGAGCTGGACGGGGAAGGCGCGCGGGCTGCGGGGATGGGCCTGTGCATCCTGACGCCGGGGGCCCCTGAGGTTTCCGCCTTGGGGCCGGGGGGGCTGCCCGATTGGGTCCTGCCCGACTTGGAGACTCTTGCCGAGACGCTCGGCTGGTCTGCAGGATCCTGAGCATCCTGCTGTTCCGATCGCCGCACGGTTGCAATTGCGCTATGCTCGGTCCCTCCTATGGACCCAGCCTCAAACTCAACTGCTGTGCAAGATCCTGCCTCTCTGGGCGCTCTGCGCCAGGTGCCCTACATGGGCGTCATCCACGTGGTCGCCGAAGCCGTCAAGCTGGGCTTCAGCAACGGGCACCCGGACTGGTGCAACCTGGGCCAGGGGCAACCCGAGGTTGGAGAGATGGCAGGTGCTCCCCCCCGTATCCTCAGTTGCGAGCTGGATCCCAGTGATTGTGCCTACGGGCCGCTGGAGGGGACGGACGAGCTTCGTCAGGCCGTGGCGGACTACGCCAACCGCCTGTACCGCCAGGGGCATTCCTCCCGATACGGCCCGGAGAACGTGGCGGTGGCCAGCGGGGGTCGCCTCGCACTTACCCGCCTGATGGCGGCTCTTGAATCCGGCAGCGTCGGCTACCAACTTCCGGACTACACCGCCTATGAGGACATGCTTGCTACCCATGCGAGTCGACTGGATCCGATCCCCATCTGGGGGCGCGAGGAGAACGGCTTTCTTGTGACTCCTGAGCAGGTGGCCGCGGCTTCAGAGGAGCACGGAATCGCCTCCTACCTATTCTCCAACCCGACCAATCCGACCGGACAGGTGCTCGCGGGCGATGCTCTTGAGAAGCTTGTGCGTTTGGCCCGCGATCGATCCATCACGCTCATCTCAGATGAGTTCTACAGCCACTTCATCTACTCCCCGAGCGAAAACGGCCAAGCCCATGTCCCCGCGGCGGGTCCGGTGAGCGCGGCCTGTTACGTCGAGGACGTGGAGCAGGACCCCGTGCTGATCTTCGACGGGCTGACCAAGAATCACCGCTACCCAGGGTGGCGAGTGGGTTGGACCCTGGGTCCGGCGCCGATGATTGAAGCCATGGCCCGCACCGGCAGTGCTATTGATGGGGGACCCTCCCGGGTTGCCCAGCGTGCGGCTCTGGAGGCTCTGGAGCCCAGTCGGGCCGACCAGGAGACCGACGCCCTGCGGGAGGTGTTCTGCGCCAAGCGCAACCTGATGGTGGAGCGCTTGAAGGACATGGGCGTGCGCTTCGCGGCCGAACCCTCGGGGACCTTCTACTGCTGGGGGGATCTGTCTGCTCTGCCCGCTCCGTTCAACGATGGGGTGGGGTTCTTCGAGCGCGCGCTGCAGCACAAGGTGATGACCGTGCCGGGCGAGTATTTCGATGTGGATCCCAGGAAGGAGCGCCAGGGGGACTCGCCTTACAAGCAGTGGATGCGATTCTCGTTTGGCCCGCCCATGGACAACATGGTGATGGGGCTGGATCGACTTCAGGCAATGTTAGACCGAGGTTAGGGCGCCTGGCGTTCACGCCTTATTGCACACAACCTCTTAGACTCATGGGTATGCGATGCGGAACTCCCTCCAGGTGGCACGGGTGCTCACTTGTGGCCCTCGGGTTGTTGTGGCTTGCGGAGGCGACCGCGGCTGCACCCCTTCAAGAGGCTGCCCCGGAACCCGCTCAAGAATACTTTGATGCGGCTCTGAAGCTCTACAGCAGGGGCAAGTACGCCGAAGCGCGTCGTGCATTTGCCAAGGTTGTGGAGCGATACCCTGACAGCCTGGTCGCAACGGCGGCGGAGCGCCGTACGCGCCCCAGCGGCTTCTTGGGCTGGACCGACATTGTGCGCACAGGTGATTCTGCCAACCGTGTGGACGTGGTGATCATGGGCGAGGGCTACACCCTGGAAAAGCAACGGGCCTTCGACAAGCTGGCCTCCAGTGTGCCCAAGTTCATACTGCGTCAGAAGACTCTCGCGGAGTATGAGGCGTACTTCAATTTTGTCCGGGCGAACGTCGTAAGCGCGGAGGACGGTGTGGATGGCTTTGATCGCGAATACGACACCGCCCTTGGAGGTAAGACCCTCCCGACCTACGCCGGGCACGTGGGGATCGAGACAGGGCTTGTGCGTGAGATGCTCTCCGAGGTACCGGGGAATGACGGCCAGGCTATCGTGTTTGTTCGTTTGGGAGTGTTTGGTACTGGAGGGGGCGGGGTGGCCACCATCGGCGGCCAGAGCGTGAAGACAGTGGTGCACGAGTTCGGACACTCCTTCTTTGGGTTGGGGGACGAGTACACCACGGAGACCCACAAGCGCGGTAGGGTGCGGAACGCCGTGAACGTATCGAATACTCCCGACGAGTCCGCCGTGTCCTGGGCACACTGGATCGAGGCCGACGTCCCGGGTATCGGTGTCTACGAAGGGGCCGCCGGGCAGGCTCGAGATGCTTGGAAGCCCACCCCCGGCGGATGTGTGATGGACTCGGGGGAGTTCTTCTGCTTGCCTTGCCGGGAGGAGGCGGTTCTGGACATCTACCGACTGGTTGATCCCATTGATTCCTGTGAGCCCGAGCCCCACCCGCGTGGTTCCGCTACGCCGCTCGTGCTGGATGGAGAGAACCTGATATTCAGGGTCCAGGTGATGGAACCTTCTAGTCATTCACTGGCAGTCGAGTGGCACCTTGTTCCGGAGGCCAGTGCCCCGCAAGGTCCCGTACGCCGGGGGCGAAGTGGTCGGTACGGTCGTGCGCGTGGAACGCGTGCTGACCGGGGTCGGTTGGCGGAGCTGCCCGGGAAGCCGCTGCTAGATGGCGCCAAACCCAAGCGCGGGGGCTGGCACACCCTCATCCTGAAGCGTAGCGGATTTGAGCCAGGTCGCTACCGGTTGATCTGCCGGGTCAAGGACTCCACCTTGATGCGGGGCGAGAGATGGCCTTGGGTCCTGAAGGACGAGGATGGCGTGTTGGAGTCGGAGCGCGCCTGGTGGGTGGAAGTGCTCCCCTAGGCCTCAAGCTCTTCCAAGCTGCAGGGGAGACGCCCACGGACATCTACAGGGCCTCGTCTTGCGTGCCCAGGCCGCGCTGATCGCGGCGTCGGTACCAGGGCGACAGGCCCGCGCGCTTATGACTTGAATACAGCTATCAGAACCAGGACTACAGCGAGCAGGAGAAGGCCCAGCGAGGCGAAGATAACAGCGAAGCTCATGGAAAACATCTGTACTCCTTTGATGGGGATCGTCCTAGCCTCATGGGCCCAAGACTCCGAGTCCAACCATTTGATGGGAACACCCCGGCCAGCATTTCACCCTTCCCCTCATTGCGAGTGTTATTGATTGGCGAGCAGCAGATAGTGGTTCACTTCATCTTGGCGGCTACCAGGTGTGAACCAGACCACCCCGGATAGCTCTCCCGTTTGCATCTCGAGAAAACGCTGCACACGCTCGCGGGCCAAGGGGTCACTGGGTTCTCCCAGTTCGACCGCCCGTCGAGCCTGGGCTATCCATTCGATCGAACTTTCGCTTGTGTCTCCGGGTTGTCCGGCGATCTGAATACCAAGAGCTCCGAGTTCGCGTGCCATTCGGTCGACAAGGGGGGAGGCGGAGTCGACACCGACGCCCAGGAGGAAGAGCAGAGGTTGGTCCGAGGTGCTATCGAGCACAGGCTGCATGTTCTTGCGCCTCAGCCAGGTCTTGGAGCTCCCGTGTTCCTCGGGGGAATTCGAAGCCGGGCGTGCCTGCGGTGTGCGAACAGCGGTAGGCGTAGGCTCGGGCGACTCCTTCACGACATCGATCGACACAGGGCGGAATGGGGAACCCGATCCGTTGACCCACTCCAGCGCCCCCAGGGTGAAGACTGAGAGAACTACTGCCAGGAAAGCTGCGCTCATGCCCGTTCCGATCACCTTGAAGCCTCGGCGACTGCCTTTTTCCCGGGCTGCGAACGAAACAGGACGGGGGCCAGCGTAGGACGATGGGGGTGGCGCAACCGAGGAGCTCGGTTGCGGAGGGGAACCCAACCAGTGGATTTCGCCCAGGGGAGTTCCACCTTGTCCCATGGAGGGCAGGGCGGCGGGCTTGACGGCATAGGGGTCGGTGGCGCCCAGTACGGTATCGAGGTCGTGGGCCATCTGTAGGGCGTCGTCATAGCGACGATCCACGTCTGCCATGGCCCTTCGGATGATCCAGGCCAGGGCCTCTGGGCAGCGCTTGTTGATAGGGGACAGGCTTCCTTGGGCAGGGAATCCGTTCTCGACCATGGAGTAGATGACCGCGCCAGCGCTGTACAGATCAAACTTGGCGCCATTCACCTCGTGCACCCGCGCGCCTTTCATGGCCATGCGGACGAGTTCGGGATCCCGGTAGTACTCCGTGCCGTGGGTGGTGAGGGTCATCGCCGAGGCCAACGGCGTTACCAGTCCAAGATCAACCAGGTGAACCCGATCAGACGAGACGATCAGGTTGGAGGGCTTGATGTCCTTGTGCCACAGGCCGCCCGCGTGGAATTCGTGCAGGGTGGCGAGCATGTCGCGGGCGTAGCCCATGACGCGAGCCATGGCCTGATGGTCGAGCCCTTCTTCACCACAGCGGTCATGCATCCCGTGCAGGACCACGTCCAGGTTTTCACCAGGAACGAACGGCATCGCGTACCAGAAGGAGGTGTCCTCAAGGTGATGGTCCAGGACCCGGCCCAGTTGGCGCGCGGCCTCCAGAGCTTTGGACTCGCGAACGATCTGGGGCACGGTCGAGCCCTGCTCCAAGGTGAAGGACTTGATCACGACCTGTCCGGGGTTGGCCAGGCCTGCCGCAGCCCAGCGTCGGGTTGTCTCTTCCTGAGGGACCGCCAGGTAGAGTTTCGCGCCGCTGCCGCCGGCGGGGATCGTCCCCACAATACGGTAGCCCGGGAAGGCGTCTCTCTCTTGGGCCGTGGTAGAGGAGGAGAGTGGATTGCGAACCAACTCGGGAACCCTTCTCTCGAGGTCCTGCGCGAAGCCTTCAAGTCCCAACAGGCGTGCGGGGTGGCCAAAGCAGAAGCGGTAGAGGCTGCCCGCGCCAGATGCCAACTCACCCCATAGAGCTCGGCCGTAGCTGCGCATGGTGGGGATGCGGCCGATAAGGCCGTTGCACANGGCCAGGACGCCAGTGATTGTCGCCGTGACGGCGGCGCCTGCCAGGTNCAGAACCTCGCGTATCTCGCGTCCGATGAATCCGGTNGCGCCTCCCAGTATGCGGAAGAGGCCGCTGATCACAGCGCCCAGCACGCGTACTGCGACAACAATCAGCAAGATGGGCAGCGCAAGGGCCACCAGTACCTTGAGCACCACACCGAGGGCTCCAAGGCTAAAGGCGATCATGGTGATGAGGGGCATTGGGGGCGAGGAGAGGCCTAGGGTGTCCCATCGAGGGCTTGAGAGTTGGGATCGTCGATCCCCCGGCGCAGAGAGATGCGGTGGTAGATCTCGGCCAGGGAATCTTCGAAGCTGCGGTCCTCCTTCTGATTGGGATTTTCTCCCAACCCATTTCGCTCCAACTCCTCGATCTCCTCCTCCGTGAAACTGAAGCGCACCACGGTCTGTCGGAGACGCTCCCTGAGGGTGTCGCGGACGCTCGCCAGCCGACGGCTGACTGTGGGTTGGGACATTCCCAGGCTGTCAGCCACGTCCTTTCCGGTTCGCCCTTCGAGAACCCGTCGGCGGAAGATCTCAAAGTCCTCGAAGGAGACCTCACGCTCAACCTCCCTCAGGGCCGCTTCCACCTTGGCGTCGAAGACCTCCTGCTCGTAGGCGGCGCTGGGGGCTGGTCCACTGCTGGCCTGGCCGTGGGCGGCATCCAGGGACTGCGCTCGGCGCCCCTCACCACGCTTCTGGGCCGACCGTCGGTCCAACTCATCGCCCAGGGTGTAGCGGGCAATGGCCAGCAGCCACGTGGAGAAGCGGGCACCTCGGTTGGGATCATGCCGATCAATGGCGCCCGCCAGGGCCGCCATGGTCTCCTGGGAGAGGTCCTGGACCGTTTCGCGGCCGATGCGGCCGCGACCCCAGCGGGATAGCTGGGCCCCCAGAATAGGGCCGAAAGCCTCCCATAACTCAAACCAGGCGTCGTTGTCACGGGCCCTGAGCCTGGATATGAACTGGGTCGTAATGTCGCGCAAGGGGGTGTACCGGGGTGGTTGGGCCACGGGTGTGTCCCTACGCCGGTGGCCAGCGTGCATTCTCGCTGATCTGGAGACGTTCGCAATGAGGCAAAGGGTGAAATGCTGGCCGAGGGGTTCCCATCAAGTGGGTGTACCCAGGCTGGGTCCCGGTCAGAGTCCACAGGGTGGGCTCGGGGGCTTGTGCTCATGAGGGTGCGACGATTCTCATTGAAGGAGTACAGATGTTTTCCCTCTGCAAGAAGTTTTTCCTGACGGCCCTCATCGCCACTCTCGGATTGGGAGTTGTGGGTATTGGCCTTGCTGTTGTGGGTGGCCCCGAGCGAAGCAGGGCGGTAATCGAGGGTGTCCATACCCGGATGACCGATATCATTGATGAGCACATTGATGATCCCATCGCACTGCGCAATCAGTTGCGTGAATTGGAGCGCACCTACCCGGAGCGAATCAGTGCTGTGCGCTCGGATCTTGTCGAGCTTCAGAGCCAGGCCCGCCAATTGCGACGCGAGAAATCGATTTCTACTCGCGTTGTCGCGCTGGCCGAAGAAGACCTGATGGAGCTCATTCCTCGCCTGGAAGAGGCTCACGCCGTTGCGCGTTCCCAAGTCGGACGCGATCGTGTGGGATTCCAGTTGGTGAGCCTGCGCCTGTCAGACGGCGACTACAGCCTCGACAGAGCTGACGCCAAGGTCCGGCAGATCAAGAATACGCGTAGTGCCCATGTGGCCCGTGCCCACGATGCGGATCGCAGTTTGGCCTATCTTGATCAGCAGATGGGTCGCTTTACGGAGGTGCTGAACCAACTGGAGTCGGAGCAGGTCCAATTCCAGGCTCAGCTGTTTGCCTTGAACCGCCAGGTCGATTCCATCCAGCGTAATGAGCGCTTGATTGAAATGCTCGCCGAGCGCAAGCGCACTCTTGATGAGTGCTCTAACTACGACGTGGTCAGTCTGGATCAGGTGACCGGGAAGCTGGAGCAGATCCTGACCCAGCAGGAAGCGGAACTTGATGTCTTGTCGAGTCAGTCTGAGCACGTGGACTACGTGGATCGCGCTCGGGACGAACTGCGCGCTGAGAGTACGGTGGACGGGGCCGGGTATAACCCGCTTCCCAGCCTGCCACTTCCCCTTGTGGGGGAGTCGACCTCCGCCGCGTTGGAGGTGGTCCCGGTCGCCCAGCGTTGACCGATCCCTCCTCGGGAATCGAATGACCCGCCCGGCTCTCCTGGAGTCGGGCGGGCTTGCCTTTGAGAGGGGGGTTAGCGGGAGGGCCGTGGATCCCAGGCGCAGTCCTTTAGGCTCACCCTTCCGGAGCGATTGAAGCGGACGCCCTCTGCCCTCAGCTTCCTCTGTTGCTCCGCAGGGCCCGGTCCGGGCCGGGAGCTGATGGCGCCGCTGGCGGAGAGCACTCTGTGCCACGGTAGGCAGGAGCCTCGTGGGAGTTCGGCCAGAACCTGACCGACGAGCCGGGCTCGGCCGGGTAGGCCGGCTTCACGGGCCACCTGACCGTAGGTGGCCACCTGCCCGATGGGGATATCGTCAACAGTCGCCAGGATGCGCTGGGTGCGAGGGTCGCTTGATGTCTTTCCCATTGAAATGAGCCGCCCATGCCATGGGTTTGGCGGCGGCCGAGTGCTAGGCTCCGGGCATGTTCGGTGCTAAAGCCATGAAGCGCGCAAAGGCTGCGGAGAGTGTGGAGGGCGGTGCTGGGGCCGGCCGGGGGATGCCCGCCGACTTGGCCGTGGACCTGGAATCGGATCCGCTGACGCGCCCCGAGTATATCTCGGCCATCGTGCATCTGTATCGGGGCGAACTGCACCGGGCCAACGCTTGGCGCATGCGCCTCGACAATACCACCAACTGGGCCATCCTGACGACGGCAGCCCTACTGACGTTCTCCTTTGGGGATGGACAGCACAGCCACTGGACTCTGCTTGCTGGATTGTCACTTGTCTCTGCCTTTCTGACTTTTGAGGCCAGGCGGTTCCGCCTGGCGGACGTCTGGCGAGCGCGCGTCCGGATGATCGAGGAAAACTTCTACGGCCCCCTCCTGCGGCGAAAACTCGATAGCCCCGAAGCGCTGTGGGGCAACCTCGTTGCGGACGACTTGTTCAGGCCCAAGTACAAGATCACCCACTTCCAGGCCATACGACTGCGGTTGTTGCGCAACTATTGGCCCATCTACGGCGTCCTGTTGCTTGCCTGGTGTGTGCACGTCACCCTGATGCCCGTTCCTGCCGAGTCTTGGGGGGAGGTACGGCGCCACCTCTCTACTGGCTTGATTCCTTGGTGGGTGTCCCTGGCCTATCTGGGCCTAATGATTACGGGCGGTTTGGCGATCATCTTCTTGCCCCCCAAGGTCCCCCAAACGGAGATGGAGCATTGGAGCAATCCGACCCTCGGAGCAGGCGAGAACCCTATTCTGGACGGATGATGCGCGGGGTTGGGTTGCTTGTAGTGGTCTTGGAGTGCGCCGGTTGTGTGGCCCCACGTACCCACTTTCAGCAGCCGCGATTAGTGGTCGGTGCGCGTGAGGCTGAGTGGGCAACCGATGGATCTTCGGGAGCCAGCGTACTGCGGCCCGTCGTCCTAGGGGCGGCCTTCACCCTCGTATGGGAGCCCCTGGGGGTAGGGGGGATCCTCGAAGGGGTTTCCCTTGGAGCGGTGGATGCTGGCCTGGTTCGGGAGGAGGAGTGGGAGGCCTCCGCTGCGGCCGCGACCTGGATCGAGGTCAGCACGAACAGGAAAGGTTACCGCCTGTTGGTAGGCAAGGGGGCAGGCAATAGCGACTGGATCACGCGCTGGGATTCTGTACCCGGGAAGGGGGGCCGCCGGGCGGCTCCGGAATCCACATCCACTGAATAGAACGGGCCACCCCCGATGGGGAGGCGGCCGTGTTGCCAACGATTGAGCTCTGCCCGCCGGGGCAACCGCGATCCTGGGTCCGCAGGGCGAGCGCGCTTACTGAGACCAGGTCAACGCGAAGGCGGAGAGTTCAGGGCTCAAGCCTGTCTGCGTATTGGACGTGAAGGACAATCGCACCTGGTAGTAACTGGAACCGTCAATCGAAGACGGATCGTCAAACCAGCCGGCATCGCTGTTGAAGAACGCAATCTGCGTGTTCAGCTGCAGCGGATCGTTGTTGTGCTGGATGCCCGGGTACTCAAGGGTGTCCGGGAAGCAATCGGTGATCGTCTCAAGGTAGTGGTCCCCGTAAAGGTCCAGCGTGAGGGCGTCCTCGATGGGGGGGGTGTCAGCGAGTACGTTGCCCGCCCCGCGGAATGACGCCGTGATGTTCGTGCCCAGGGGCTGATCTTGAATGGGCGGTTCGAGCACGTACTGGCTGAAGTCGGCCAAGAAGGGATTTCCACCCGGGTTGTCGGGGTCCGTAGTCGCGAACCAGACTGAAACCGCACGGCTCACGCGAACCACGAAATCGACGGCGCCGATGTAGACCTCACCGTCCAGGCCGGGAATGACCCCGCCAGGAGGGGTGCTGCCCGGGTTGAATCCGCCGTTGGCCCGGATTTCCAGGCTGGGATCGACGACGACTGCGTTCTGGGTTTCATCGATGCCGCCCGTTGAGAAGGCGCGGAAGTAGGGGCCGCTGCCAGCCACAGCCTCCGCAGTGTCGAAGCGGTTGATTCCCTGGGCACCAGGGCTCTGCCAGCAGCGGAACTCAAGCAGCAGGGGCAGGGCAACAGACTGGATATGGTCCGGGATGTAGTAGGGCCAAGGAGTTTGCTGCGGCGGAGGCGGGGTGCCAGCGCAACCCATGTAGGGCAGACCCAGGGTCATGAGGTTGTGCCACTGCTGAGGGTACATGCCCCAGCCGTTGGGGCCGCCCCGAGTGGTCAGCGCCGTGTCCCTGTAGGTGTAGTACTTGTACGTGCTCGCGTCGCCACTGCGGTTGAGCGGGAACGGCATCAGAGGCACGTCCACACCGGACATGTACATGTCCCCGGGGTTCAGGGTGTAGCCCGCCACCTTGGGGTGGACGATGATCGGAGGGTCGCCGGTCGGATCGAGCAGGTTGTTGTCGTAGATGTCCACGAGGCCAGTGTTGGCGAAGACCTCATCGGGGGTGTACAGGCCGTGGCTCAGTCGGATTTCAAAATCAGGGAAGTTGTCCACCAGGATCATGGCGCCGATCGGGGACCAGTTGATTCCTTCGACGTCCACGTTGAACGTGCTGAAGTACTGGTTGAACATGTTCGCGCCCTGATCGAGGTTGACGTGGTACAGGTCGAAACCAAGGTCCAGGAAGCGCCAGAGGAACTGGGTCTTCGAGCCGAGGTTGGACAGAGGGGACTGCACGAAGTTGGGACCGAAGGCTGTGTTGCCCATGGCCGAAATCATCATATTCTGGCGGTCAGCCATGCCTTGGAAGCGGGATACGCCTCGGGGCGAGATGGTCTCCCGGCCAGCACCCGGTGCGCCAGAGTTGTTGTAGTTGAATGAAATCTGGCCTCCCCATTCCGGAATGGGCCCGTTGGCTGCATTCCCGAAGGGAGCCTCCTCATCCTTGGATGAGAAGCGCGAAACACGGCCGCCATTGCGCTGAGGTCCGGCCGTGGGGTCGAGCAGAATCGTCACCTGGGGCAGGTTCTGGGAGAGGGTGTTTCCAGCGAGGTCCGTCGATCCAGTAGTTGCCGAGCTCGCGCTCATGAGAGTGAGGAAGTAATCCTCCGAGGCAGCAGTGGCGTGGGCCAGGGGAAGGTCTGGAATGAAGGTGAACTCCTGAACGTCTTGAGAGTTGCTGACCGTACCCACTACGTAGTCCCAGCTCGCGGCTGGGGTCGTCTCACGGGTCAGGGTGTAGGCGTCAAAGGCTGTGACAGTGACCGGGTCCATGGGTTCACTGAAGCGGACCGTGTAGTACGCGCTTGGTGCGACGTTCACAGTCGGGTTGTTGATGTCGGGTGCCGCAGGAAAGACGCTAACGAAGCAGGATGCCGTCAGGGAGTCCGTACTGGGGTCATAGGGCGACATGAACGCCGCAGGTCCGATGGCGGAGCTTATCCACTCCATGGGTCCATCCAGGCCCGGTGAATCCCACAGGGTCGGCCAAGCCAGGAGCCTCACCTCGACATTGGATGCCGTGCCTCCCGTTTGGGGCGCGGCGGGCTTGGTTACCTCGGCAAATACACCGGTCTGCGTGATGATGTCCCCAGGCACAGGGGTTTGCGCGCAGAAGGTGGACTGGAAGACGACGGTAGGCAGCAGGAAGAGGGTGCCATCGCCTCCGGGAGGCGGGTTCAGGCTTATGGGGAGGCCTGCGATAGAACAGACCTGCTCACCGACAACGACGGGCGAAATAGAGTCCGTTAGGAAGCCGTTTGAGGGGTCGCCGGTGGCTGCGCCGCCGGAGCGCACCGAGCGCACAAGGTCCCACGTGGATGAGGTGTAATCGATCGTGCCGTTGGTGTTGGTGGCAACGGAGTGCCCCGAGGGGTTGGTGAGCAGGTGGTCCTGGCCAAGTACCGCGTCGGTCCGGGTGGGGATGCGGAACTGTGCGTTGGAGAGGGCGGTGTTGATGCTGGCGGGGAGTCCAATGGCGTTGACGGGCAGCGGGGGGGTGGTCTCAAATGACTCCAACTCGGAGACCGCCATGTCGATGAGGATGCGAGTGGAGTAGAACTCCAGGCCCGATTCGCCATCCCAGTCCCCAAGGTCCCCGTGGTTGGGGTCAATGATGACGCGTGCTTCGAACGGCATGACCGAAGGGGTACCGGTCAGCATTCGCACGGTTGTGGCGTCCAGCGTAGAGGGGTCCACCAGGTCGTCGAACTGGACCATGATCGTCGCGTTGCGAGGGACCATCGTGTAGAGGCCGCTACCAGAGATTCCGGTGTCGTCCACGGGCTTGAGCCCGGCCTCGGCCAGCTTCAGGTAGTTGTAGAACTGGGTGCGTCCGCCGCCTTGGCTGGTGTCATCCACGTTGTAGAGGATGATAAGGACCTGCTGGGAGGTGACCGGATTTGTCTCGAGTACGTAGTTGAAGTTGTCCGTCGTCAGGCTCGGGTCGATCAGGAAATCCTCATTCATGAGGACGCGCGCCCCCGTGCTGTCGATCCCGTACACGTCCAAGAGTCGGCCCCATGCGTGACGCGCGATTCTCAATTCACTGCCTGCCCCTCCAGAGGAGCCATCGACGATGAGGTAGCGCCCCGTGTCAGGGTCCTGCACGATGTCGCCAGGATTGTTCGTTCCGCGGTCCGGGGAGACGGTGTTGTTGCAACCCGCAAGAAGGGAGGCGACAGCGCAACTGCCCAGCAAGAGATGCCTCAGGCCTGGAGTCGACGTTCCGAAAAATGGCGCGGTGGTCCAAGGACCAAGGGGGTGGATTTGCATCGATCGACGGTTTGAGGTGCGGATCATGGGGAGTATGGACTGCGTCCGCAACGCGGCCCGAGGGGAGGCCCAGGGACGGATTGAGGGGAGCAGTCAGCTGCGTGACGTGTTCGGACGACTAACTGGCCAGAGACAACCTGACCGTCCCAACAGGCAAACGCCGTTCCGGGAAGGCCAAAGAAACCACTGTCCACCCTAGATTAGGGCGGGAAGCGCCTCAGGGCAACGTCAAGCCCCACCACTAGGCCCCGTTCCAGGGGTTTACACCTCTGCCCCCCCCTCTGCGATGCCAACAGGAGGGGTGTGTGCGGTTTGTATGTGCAGAATCGCACAGGACAGGCCCGGGGGTAGGGCCAAACGTGGGAATTGGGCCGAGCCTGTGGATAGCATGGTCGCATGCGTCTCCCACCGCACCTGGGCCGGATCCTCGCTACCACGTCCATCCTCCTGGCCGGGGTTCTGGCACTGGCCAGCACTCGGCCGGGGAGTACGGATGACGCCTTCGTTCTTCTCGTCCAGGCGCGGGGCCTCCTGGACGGAGCTGGCTGGGAGGTGCAGGCCGGCCAGGGGCCGGTAGAGAGCGTGACCAGCCTGCTTGACCTGGCTCTCAAGACGGTCGTCCTGGCATTCTCTCCCGCGAGCGGGGAGACCACTCTCTGGCGCACCAACGGCGCCCTTTATCTTGGACTCTTGTTCGCCTGTGCCCTGGCCACAAGACGTGGGCGAGGTTGGCCTGTGGCATTTGGAGCCCTGGCTCTCTGCCCGGGCTTGGCCGAGGGGGCGAGCTACATGCTCGAGACCCCCTTGTACCTTGCCCTGCTGCTGGGGGCTGCGCATGTGGTCCTACGTCGAGGCGAAGGGTTGTGGCCGGAAGTTGCGGTGTTCGTGGCTGCCAGCAGCCTGCTACTTGCGCGTCCGGAGGGTCTCGTGGTGGCCGCCGTGTTCCTCGCGGGTAGATCACGCATGGTCACCGGTGCCTCACGCTGGCGGCCGGCCCTGGCGGCGGTGGGAGTGGCCTGTTCACTACTTGTATGGCGGCTTGTCGTTTTTGGGGCCTGGGCCCCCAATACCTACTTCGCCAAGAGGTCTGATTCGATCCTGAACGAATTCACGGACGGGGCGAAGTATGTCGTCGCCTCTGTGATGAATTCTGGGCGCCCGGGCCCACTGCCTGAGGCTACAGTGTGGTTGAGTGTTGGTCCTCTGCTCCTGATCGCTCTGGCCGGACCCTGGATCGCGAGTCGCCGGCCTGCCGGGGAACCCGGTCTCCGCCTGGCTGTCCTCGCCTGGGCGTCCACGGCCTCCTTGCTGGCGGTGGTCGTTTCCGGTGGAGATGGGTACAGAGGCCTGCGCTTGCTTGCACCTGTCTATTGGCTATCGACGCTGACGCTCGTAGAGCTGAGCGCCAGCTCCTGCAAACGTTCTGCCATGTGGGGAGTCTCCCTGCTCGCCGTCGTCTTCGGTGCCCGGCTCATAGAGGTTCTCCCTGATCCGGGTTCAAAGCTGGAGGGCGCCTGGCGCGCCGTACGTGCTGAGACTCCCTGGGACTCTCGACCTCAAGAGGCTCTGGCCGCAGGCCTGGCTCGCGCCCTTCCCGGGGATGTGGTTGCCCACAGGCACAACCAAGCCCTGAGGTACCACGCTCCCAAGCTACGGGTCATGGACCTGACGGGTCTCACCCAAGCAGTCATCGCGCGCCAGAGCGCCCCGGACCCCGTTGGCTTCGGGCGTGATGCACTGAGCTGGGCCCTGGAGCAGGGAGTCGGTGCCATCCACCTTGACCCGTTGTCGTCCCGGGGGGCTCCTGCTCACCTCCATGATCTGGGGGGCTTGGCTGGGAACCCCGCGGCCTGGGAGAGGGTACTTGGCCCGGATGTGCCTCGGGGGGAGGTCCTGGCGCAGTTGGTTCAGAACTACCGCTGTGCCAGTCTGGCTGGAGTCGCGGGTCCGGGGACCTGGGCCAATTGCCTCATCCGCTCCGATCTGGCCGCTGATTTCCGGAGCGCGGGTTTTGAAGTCTACGGGCCCTAGGGCCTGTTCCCGGATCGGGCCGCGTCCCTACTGGCGATCAAGCGCAAGTGAAGGTCCTGCAGCTCTCCAAGGTCGGGGGAGTGCATGATCATCAACTCCACGAGCTCCGCAGCCACGGCGTAGGTCTCGGCGGCGGCATCCTTGTTGCCCGCGATGCCGCGCACCAAAGAGGCCAGGGCGATCAGGGAGTCCGCTGGCCTGAAGTCTTTCCCAAGCTCAGCGGCCCGCAACTCGAATGCATGCTTCTGCAGGCGCGCTGCGCGTTCATCCTGTCCATTCGCGGCGCATGACTGTGCCAGACGCACCTCGACGCGCGCGTACTCCAGGGACTCTGTCCCGTGCAGGCGGGCCATGGAGGCCAGGGCCTCATCAAGAAGCACGATAACCTCAGGGTCGGCCTTGTCCTGGGCCTCAAGCAGGCTGGCCAACGCGAGCAGCCCCGTTGCGTAGGTGGGCCCCTGCAATCGCGGGTTGCCCACGTAGAAGGCCAATCCTTGGCGGAGGTGGTCCTTGGCGTCCACGAGGCGCGAGCCGGTCGTGAACCACGCGCTGTAGAGCCAGGCCCCAAACGCGATGTGACGATCTGCCGTGATGAGCGCCTCCTCGGGGTAGGCGCGCTGGAAGGCGTCGATCATCTGGGAGCGGATCGCGGCAGCGCGCTGGTGTTGTCCCGCAGCTGTCAGCACATCGCTCAGGTCTTCGAGGGTGCCCCCCAGGGCATCCTGTTGCTCAGGGAACTCCAGGCGGCGAATGTCCACGACGGTCTGCAGCAGGGCTGCGGCCTCGGATAGCCGTCCGCGACGACGGTGGATGGCCGCCAGGTTGGTGTTCACCTCAAGCAGAGAGGCGTGAACTGGGCCGGCGGTTTGCCTGGCGATCGCCAGAGCTCGCAGCAGGTGATTCTCGGCAGCGTCGACGGCTCCGTCATCCTGCAGGAGAGCACCCAGGCGGCCGTGGGAGTCGGCGACCTTGAGGTGTCGTTCGCCGTGAATTCCGACCCATGTACTCAAGGCCTGCTCCTGTAGGTCCCTAGCGGTCTTCAGGTCTCCTGCAGCCCTTGCCTGTTCGGCGCCCAGCTCCAGGGCCGCGGCGAAAGCGCCGTGGTCGGACCCAAAGGTCTCCCGGGCCTGATCCACCAGCTCCACAGCGGGGATGGCACCGGCCATGAGAGACTCGACAAAGTGACTGCGGTGCTCGGATTGATCCCGTTGGTGCACGGCCTCGCGCCAGCCCAGGACTGACAGGGCACCTCCGCCCAAGAGAGCCAGGAGCACGCCGCTCACGGCCAGCACCTTGAGCTGATTGCGGCGTACAAACTTGCGCAGGCGGTAGATCGTACTGGGTGGACTGGCCAGGACAGGCTCATTCTCAAGGTGACGAAGGATGTCGGCGGCCAAGGCTTCCGCGGAGGAGTAGCGCCGGCCGCGCTCCTTCTCCAGGGCTTTCATGACGATCCAGTCGAGGTCGCCGCGTAGGCGCGGTACACCAGCACGGTCCGAGGGCGGAGGAGGGTCCTCCTCTCGCAGCACCCTCTGGAGCTCGAGCAAGGAAGCCTCTCGCAGGCGGGTGGAGTCAAAAGGTGGAGAGCCCGCCAGTAGCTCGTAGAGCAGGGCGCCCAGGGAGTAGATATCCGAGCGCGTGTCCACATCGGTTTCCGTTGAGCCCGCCTGTTCGGGGCTCATATACCCGGGCGTTCCCACGAACTGGCCTATCTCGGTGTGGGCCGTCTCGAGGGAAGCTCGGGAGTGGATGGCCTTTGCTACCCCGAAGTCAATCAGACGCGGGCTGGGCCGCCCATCCTCTTCGACCACTAGCACGTTGGAGGGTTTGAGATCGCGGTGGATGAGGCCCTTCTGGTGTGCATGTTGCACGCCGCGACAGACGTCGACGAATAGCCGCAGGCGGGCAGAAACGTCAAGGTCCTGTTCTGCGCAGTAGCGGCACAGGTCCACGCCGTCGATGAACTCCATGACGAAATAGGGTCGTCCCGCGGCTGTGGAGCCCGCGTCCAGCACCGTGGAGATGAAGGGGTGGTCCGTTTGGCCCAAGGCCTGGCGTTCGGCTTGGAAGCGGGCGATGACCCGCCGGGTGTCCATGCCCAGTTTGATGATCTTCAAGGCCACACTGCGCGGAAGCGGCTCCTCCTGTCGCGCCTTGTAGACCACCCCGAAGCCGCCCTCCCCGAGTACTTCCTCGAGAAGGTAGGGNCCGACCCGGGTGCCAAGGGCCGCTGCGGGGTCCACGGGTTGATGTCGGGCGTGTNCCGGGTCATCGAGGAATCCGGCGGAGGANNGGTGGGCACGCAGCAGGGTGTCCAGTCTGCGNCGCAGGCTCGGACGTGANTCGCAGGCACCGTCGAGGAAGCGCTCCCGCTCAGGGGGAGGGAGNGCCAGGGCCCGGTGGAACAGTTCCTCTGAGTCAGGCACGGCCAGTCCCATNGTCGTCTTGNAGNTCCGCGAAGAGNAACGCNCGTGCGTAAGTCCACCAGCGCTCGGCGGTGGCCCTGGATATACCCAGCGTGCTTGCCGCTTCCTCGTAGGTCAGCCCGGCGAAGTACCGGAGTTCAACCAGTTGAGCCTTTTGCGGGGATTCGGCGGCCAGCCGTTCGAGGGCTTCATCCAGTGCGAGGATATCGATGCCGGGGGGGGTCCAGGTTGGATCAACCACAGAGAGGTCCAGGTGGGCCTGGCCTTCCCCACGCTTCAAGCGCTTGTGGGCACGCGCTCGATCCACCAGGACTCTACGCATGGCTTCAGCTGCGGCCCCAAAGAAATGGCGTCGGTTGGAGAACTCCGGGTTGCCCTGCAGCCGGAGCCAAGCCTCGTTGATCAGTGCGGTGGGGTTGAGCGTCGGGGCGCGAGACTCGTGACGCAGGCGGGAGCGTGCCAGACGGTGTAGCTCGTCGTAGACCAGCTCCATCAGGCGGTCCTCGGCAGGCTGGCCCTTTTGCTTGACTGCCTCAAGCAGGCGAGTGACCTCGCCGATTTCCGGATCGGGGGAGTCCCGTTGCATGTCAATCTGAGGGAGCGTCCTCGATCAGGGAGAGGGAAGCTGAGTTGATGCAGTAGCGCAGACCCGTGGGCTCTGGCCCGTCGGGAAAGACGTGTCCCAGATGCGCGTCGCATTCCTTGCAACGTACCTCGATACGCCGCATGCCCAAGGTTGCGTCTTCGAGTTCAACGAGGCGCGAACCTTCGAGCGGTTCAAAGAAGCTGGGCCAGCCACAGCCAGAGTCAAACTTGGAGTCTGAGCGAAACAGTGGAACTTCGCAGCACACGCACTGGTAGGTGCCTGCGGTCTTGGTGTTCCAGTAGATCCCCGTGAATGCTCGTTCCGTCCCGGCTTTGCGGGCGACCTCGTACTGCAGTGGGCTGAGGATCTCCTTCCACTCAAGATCCGTGCGGGTGACCCGCGAGGACGTCGCCGCTGGATCGTCATCATCCGCTCCCGGAGTCGACTCGGGCTCGGGCGTGGATTCGGGGCCGTGACAGGCGATCAGGCAACAGGCGAGAAGCCAGGGGAGGGCGGCCTGGACAAGACTGTGGAGATTGTTCGGAGCGGAGTACATCGCCGAGTCATTCTAGGGACTGTGGGCCCTGGTGGGAGTTCATGGCCCCATATTGGGGGTTCCCTGGGGGGGTAGCACGATTGTGCGTGCCGGTCTCAATCCGGGGTGGGGAGTCTGACGACAGGGTGGGTATGTCCTGGCGCCCCCAATTGCTTGTCTACGCGCTCATTGTGTTGGCGTTGGTGGGCGTCCCTGCGGACAGGGTCCCCTCGGAGGACCACTCCCGGACATTGGCCGAGCGTGCGCTGATGTCCCTGAAAATCTCGACCCTGGCGCGTGACCTGGATCGACTTGAGAGCCAGTTCATTGCTGACTGTGAGAGGCATCGCGGAGCCCGATTGCCCGATCTGTGTAGCGTCTACGCGGAAGCGCTGGAGGGAATTGCAGGTCGAGGTGAGGAGTTACTCGGGGGGCGTTCACTGCATGCGGGAAGTAGGGATCGATATGAGCGCTGCGTGGAACAGCCGTTGAGGATCGCTCGACTGCGGCTTGGGGAGATCGAGGCCCATGTCCCGCAGGTGGGTGAACTCCTGCAGGTCCAGCGTTCCATGGAGGAGGGGTTGCGACGGGGAGACGCCGTCTCAGCCATGGCGGCGTACAACGCTC
Source organism: Planctomycetota bacterium (assembly GCA_002720975.1). Classification (GTDB taxonomy): domain Bacteria; phylum Planctomycetota; class UBA1135; order UBA1135. The sequence goes on from PBIX01000011.1 coordinate 34,566, forward strand.
GGTGCACTAAGGGGATCAGTGATTTTGGCCCTGAGTTGTTGCTCAACGTACTTGTCGATCTGGACGAGCTTGCATACCGGGCTGAGAACCTGAGGCAACCAGGACTGCGAGACCATCGCATCTACTGATGGCCCGCCAGGGAAGTGCCTGCCTGGAAGGATCTAGGCGCTCTCGACTCGGGTGACGCCCAGCAGTCGCTCGATAGCTTTCATGCGCTTTCCGAGGAAGGGGACGTGTTCAATGCGCGCCACAGCCTGCCCTTCGCGGCGTACGACCAGGGTGCCGCCACCAAAGCTCAGGAGGAACTCGAGGATGTCGGGGACTTCGCGCGTCACCGTGCTTCCTTGGCGTGGAATGCTCTGGTCGCGACCGAAGGGCTGCACGTAGTGAACAAACTCATTGGACTCCAGGCGCCAGTAGTCCACCCGAGGCTGAATGAGACCCAGGAGGGAGAACACGACCAGGAGGCACGAGACCATGGCGTAGGCATGGGTCGAGAGCATGATTTCCAATCCACCCAGCCAGTCGTATGCGGCGGAGAAGAACGTGACTCCCTTCAGGGAGCCGATCCAGATTCCAAGCCCAGCGAGTGCGAGGGTGAGGACGGCGATCAGGAATTTCTTCTGATCGAGGTTGGTGACCAGGACAAGCAGGTTGAAGGCGAGGGCTGAAAGGGCCCACCAACCCAGAGCGGTCGGAGCGACCCAACCCAGTCCCTGCAATCCTGCGCACCCCATAAACGTGAGGAGGGTGGGCCAGAAGTAGAGAATCAGTGGGAAGGAGGCCAGTCGGACGGAGTTCGCCCTGGGGTCGTCGCGCTTGGGCCAGTAGACGTCCCACGCGGAATCGGTGGGGCGCGGCGTGGGCTTCTTCTGCGGGGCCTCAGGCTCGGGCGGCGGGTCTGCGGTCGCCGGAGCACTGGATGGCTGGGATGTATCGCTCATGGGGTTCCTTGTGCACTTAAACGTGGGCCAGCCTTAGTGGGAAACGGAGTACGCGGGTGTTGGCTTTCTATTCGAAACTTCCCTCATGGCTGTAGAAGGCGCGATGGACCTCGTCTCCCTCACGCTCGATCCAAAGGTCCATGAAGTAGATCGGGAGCCTGCGGTCGCCGTGCTCCTTGGGGGTGGCGCGCAGTTCCACACGCACCTCGTCCCCTTCGTACACGGCAAGAGGCCGAATGGGAAAAAAGGACTGCCGCCAGTGGGTTTGGGGCACAAAGGGGGACGTTGCCAGGCGGACGTCAGCCCCGAGGCCTACGTCAAACCAGCCCCCAAACCCGTGCAGGGTGCCAGGGCGTTCAATGGTGAACCCCACCTCGGATTCAAAGAAGAAGTCGGCTGTGCTGCTGGTGTGGCAGTCCAGCTCCAGCAGCATCTCTCCCGGGCTGAGCAACGAGCTCTGGGGTAGATCGACTGCGCTTGTGATGAGGTTGTGCAGCTCGTGCTCCATGAGCGGCGAGAAGTCCAATCCGTAGACAGGTCGTTGCCATAGGCCCACGCCCCTCTCCACGTGTAGCTGGCTGTCCTCTATAGGAGCCAGAAACAGCTGCACGTCGGAGGGCATCATGCGTCCATCGGGTCCCAGGTGCCGGTCCCGCGCGACGTAGACCGAGCGAAACATGCACTCGGCCAGGGCGAAGAAACCCATCCACTCGGAGACCAGGAGGTCCACCTGATGGGGGAGCTTGACGCTCTCCACCCGGTCCCGCAAGAAGTGCACCCGACTGGCCAGGCCGTTGGCCTCGGCCAGCTCGCGAGCCACACCCAGGATAGAGGACTCGTCCACCGCCCACACCTCTGCCCCTGCGCGTGCTGCGAAGAGGGCCAGGATGCCGGTGCCAGTGCCGACATCGAGGACGCGCATGCCCGGCTCAACCACGGCCTCGATAGCACGCCGATAGGCGTCCGTGCGCGCGTGGTCGGCAATCATGAGCCGGTGCACGCCGGGGTCGCCATAACTGGCAAAGTACTCACTATCGGAGTCCATGGGATCTTCGGGTTCCAGGCCGGCCTGGATCTCAGCGGGAGCGTTGCTGGCAGAGTTGCGCATGGGCCCATCCTACCGCAGGGCTGGCATCAGAACTCCGGTGCGGGATGAGTTTGCCTCCTGGGATCGGAGGCCTGGGGGGCGTAGGATCACCCCATGGGGGAATCCCACATCCATGCCCCTGAGTCGCCGGATCTGGTTGAGCCGGAGGAGCGCGCGGCCCATGTGCGAAAGGCCCTGGAGGGTCATGCGCCGGCGGACCTGTTTACCGTCGGGGAGGCAGCGCAATTGCTCGCGCTCTCTGAGGCGTTGCTGAGGCGTCGGATCAAGTCCGGGCGTCTGCTACATGAGATGGGTCGCCGCGGTGGGCGGGAAGTCCGACTGATTCGTGTCGTGGACCTTCTGGACCTCTTCGGGCGTTCAGGGAGGGCCTCAGCGGGAGATCCGGGCAGTGGGCCAACGGCTGAACCAGAACCGCCTGCCGGCGAAGCTCTGCTGCAGTTGAGGGCTGAGCGTGACCAGCTCCTGGAGCGTTGCGATGACCTGGATGGCCGCTTGACCCTCTTGGCCCTGGAGCGGCAAGAGGTTGCAGCAGCTGGCTCACCAAGCCGCAGCCAATGGCTGGAGTTGGAGTCTGTCGTGGCCCGTCGATTTGTCTGGTGGCGGAGGCCTTCTTCCTGGGTGCGGGCAGCCTTGGATCGTATGACGGGACAGCGAATGCGCGGCAGGGTGTGATCACCGTGAGCGTAAATTACCGGTTGGGCGCGCTGGCGAATTTCGTTCACCCGGCGCTTGCAGCCCAGCATCCGGATGAGCCTCAGGGTAATTATGCCCTTCAGGACAGCGTCGCGGCGCTCGAATGGGTGAAGGAAAACATCGCTGCGTTCGGCGGCGATGCTTCCCGCGTGACGGTTGCCGGGCAGTCGGCAGGTGGCGGTATCGTCACCAATCTGCTCGCTCTGCCATCCGCCAAGGGTCTGTTCGACAAGGCCATCGTGGAATCGGGCAGCCTGCTGCTTCCCGACCGTCCGCGCGAAAAGGCGGAGGAAATGGCCGTGGATGCCCTGGCAGGCATCGGTATCGGTGCGGATGCTACCGCTGACGAGCTGCGCAGTGTCTCTGCTCAGACCTTTGCCGCGTCCAACGATCTGCGGGCCGGCTTCTTCTTCACGCCCGACGCGAAATTCAAGCCGAAAGCGGCGATCGATGCTTTGCGCGCGGGAGAAGAAACCGATGTGCCCCTGCTGGTGGGGACGAACAGGGGCGAGGGCGGCTTTGGCGCTGCGCGCAGCTTTGCGACACTGGCAGGCGATGAGGGCGCGCCGTCCTTCCTGTACCGCTTCGACCATACGCCCGCCTTCCGCGCACAGGAATGGACCAACGGCCCGGTGCATTCGGCGGAGCTCATGTTCGCATTCGATTCCATCGATCAGTCGAGCTGGGGCGGGGAGCGGGCCGACGCCGCCGACCGCGAGCTGGCGAAGAAGGTCAACGGCTGCTGGGTGGCCTTCATCAAGATGCCGGCCGGCGCGCAAAGCTTCGAATGTGCCGACGGTTTCGTCTGGGAGCCATACGAGAAGGGTGGCCAGGCAGCCCTCATCGAAACGGACGGGCTCCGCATGGCTCCGGCAGACGCATTGCCGGATGGACCGGGAAAAACAGAATAAGATCAAACAAAAAAGCGATTGGGAGAGAACGATGAATCGGAAGACACGATACCTCTTGGGAACGACGCTGGCGGTCCCGGCCTTGCTTGCAGCAAACGTGGTCATCGCACAGGATGCCGCGGCTCCGGCTGAGGCGGATCAGCCCGCCGCGACGCAGGATGCCAGCACGATTGTGGTGACCGGGTCCTTCATCCGCGGTACGTCCGAAGAAGGTGTTCTCCCGGTCGACGTCTTCGGCGTCGATGAACTCAGCCAGCGGGGCATCGACAGTCCGCTCGAATTCATCAAGACCCTGCCTTCGGTCGGTCCGGTGCTCGGCGATTCGAACCAGTATGCCGCCGGCGGCAGCCAGGGCGTCGGCTCGATCAACCTGCGCAGCCTCGGCCGTGAACGCACACTCGTGCTGATGAACGGGCAGCGCTTCTTCCCCGAACCAGGCGACGGTGCTGCGGATACCAATCTCATCCCGATGTTCGCCCTCCAGCGCGTGGAGGTGCTGAAGGATGGCGCCGCATCCACCTATGGTTCGGATGCCATTGCGGGCGTGGCCAATTTCATCACCCGCACCAATTTCGAAGGGGTCGAAGTTGCCGGAAACTGGCAGTTCGTCGACGGGTCGGACGATAATTACCAGGCCAGCATTCTGGTCGGAAAGAATTTCGGATCGGCCAACATCATGGTTGGTGCCGGATATCAGCACCGATCCGAACTTCCAGCGACCGAACGCGATTTCACCCAGCGTCCCTACGAAGTGAACCCCTCGGGCTGGTCACCGCTGAACAATCCGGGCGTGTATCTGCCGCAGACGGCAACGGGGATATCGCTGGCACAGCCGGGGATCGACGGTAATTTGCTGGATGCCTGCAACAGTCTTGGCGGTATCGAGGTGCCGATTTCGTCCTTCCAGACCTGCCGGTATTCCTACATCCCCTTCGTGAATCTGATCGAGAAGGAAGACCGGTATCAGGTCTTCGGACAGCTTACTGTCGATCTTTCGGACACGTTGAGCTTCCGTGCAGACGCGCTGTATTCGCATACCGAATTACCTGAACTCGGTTATTCGCCAAGCTATCCGGTAACGCAGAGTCCGCGCGGGCCGGGCACGAGTTCACGTTTCATCGTACCGCGCAGCAATCCGAACTATCAGAATTTCATCGATACGACATTTGGCCCCGGTTCGCTGCCGGATCTCGCATCCGCTTATTCGGTAATCGTGCTGTGGCGCCCGTTCGGATCGGGCGGCAACCCGCTGGATCCACGCGGTGCCGGAGAAGGCGGCGCATTCAACGATGCTTGGCGCATTTCGGGTGGTTTCGAAAAGGAACTGTCCGACAATATGCGGGTCAACCTCAACGGGTTGTTCCTGCGTAGCAACCGAACGGCCTATTCCATGGACTTTGTCAGCGACCGTCTGCAGCGGGCCCTCAACGGTCTCGGCGGGCCCAACTGCAACACCCTCACACCGGGTACGAACGGCTGCCAATATTGGAACCCCTTTATCAGCCAGTCGCCAGGCAACGCTGCGCTTGGCTTGAATAACCCAGCCTATGTTCCCGGATCGGAAAACAGCGAAGAACTGATCAACTGGGTGCGTCAGAGAAACGGAACCAACGGGTTCGAGGAACTCTGGACCGCTGACCTCGTCGTAAGCGGTGAGACCCAGATTGGCGGTATGGATGTCGGTTACGCATTCGGCGGCCAGCACAGGCAGAGCACCTTCGTTTCGCAGCCGATCAATCGCTTCAGCGACCCGGATGCCTATCCCTGCGCTGTCGACGGGGATCGCAGCTGTCTCGACGATCCGACGGACAATCTGGTGCCCGTTGGCGCATTCTCGTTCCTAGGCAATTATCCGTCCGCCAATCTGACGCAATCGATCAACGCGCTATTTGCGGAAGTGAAGGTCAATCCCACGCCCGACATCGAACTTGTCGGTGCGGTGCGGTTTGAAGATTACGGCAATCCGGTTGGATCGACCATCAATCCAAAATTCTCCGCAAGGGTTCAGGCAACCGATTTTCTCGCATTCCGCGGTTCTATCGGAACGACCTTCCGTGGGCCGTTGCCTGGCGATCTGAGCCCATCCGGAGCGAGCTTTGTCACCGGTATCAACGCGATCAATAACGAATATCGCGCAACCGATTCCGGCGGCAATCCGGACCTCGACCCGGAAACAGCGCTCACATATAACATCGGAGCCGTGTTGTCGGCTGGAGACCTGACCTTCAGCGTCGACTTCTGGACTTATGAGTTCGAGGGCCAGTTCGCCGATCTGCCGTTCCAGCAGATTGCCAATGCGGTCGCGCCCGGTACGTCGGGCACTCAGCTGGTCGATTGCTCAAGCCCGTTCACTCAATATATCACGTTCCAGGGCGGTCAGTGCACCCAGGGCGTGACCATTGCTCGGGATATCGCCCGAATTCGCACGCAAACGGTCAATGGGCCCGATGTGACGACCCGCGGTCTGGATTTCACGCTGAACTATCAGCGGTATTTCGGTGACGTGGTATTCAATTTCGGCGCGAACGCGACTTATGTGCTCGAATACAAGTTCGACGCATTCGAGTTCAACGGATTGCAGTTCGATAACGGTTACGAGGCATCCGGCTGGGCCAATTACGGGCGCGACCCCGGGACGGTCTCGAAATGGCGCGGCAACGCTTTTGCCTCGCTCGGT
>PBIX01000012.1 GCA_002720975.1 Planctomycetota bacterium
TGACGGGGTCAAGCACCTCAAGTGTCAGACCATCCACGCGGTAGCGGGTATAGGCCCCATCCAGCGCTGTGAAGTTGCCCCCCAGCCGGCTCTTGGCCCCGTGCCGCGCACCTTCGCCTTCAGCGTAGGTGTCCACGCTCGCCGCGCCACGGATGCGCACAAACAGGGGGGCCTCCTGACCCTCGATAGCCCCCCCGGTCGGGGCGGCGTCGACCGGCTTCTCCTGCCCTTGCGAGTCCGCGTCACCGGGCGCCGTCGTTCTGCCAAGGCCCGGATCCGAGCGCTGCAGATTCGCCACCCACAGGAGGGTACCGCCCACCGCAAGAACGGCGGCGAACACGAGAAACGGCCTCAGCCGCACGACCCACCAGCGCCGGGAGGCCAGCTCCCCTTTGCGGCGAGCAACGCTTCACAAACTTCGCGCACGGCACCGCGGCCGCCACCCTGGGTACAAACCAGATGTGCTGCAGCGCGCACCTGCGGTCGAGCGTCCGCCGGACAACAAAAAACCTGGGCGCGGGAGGCCAGCGCCAAGTCGGCAAGGTCGTCACCCATGGCAAGGGTCTGCTCCGGACCAATACCCAACTCTTCTTGAACGGACTCCAACCGCTCCTGTTTGGGCCCCGAATGCATATGCAGGTGTACACCAAACTCGGCAGCTCTGAGCTCGGTCGCCCGGCAACCCCTGCCCGTGATCCAAGCCAGTTCGATGCTCGCCTGGGAGAGCCACGCAAGCCCCTGCCCGTCCTTTACGTCAAAGGTCTGCAGTTCCTCCTCGCCCAGATAGGCCACGCGGCCGTCGGTCAGCACACCATCTACATCGAACACGGCCAGCCGGATGGCGGCCAGGCGCTCGATGAGTCCGTCGTCCAGGTCCTTGAGTGGATGGGTCATCGTGATACGAAGAGGCCCTAATCCCCAAGTTCCAGTAGGTCCTGGACGTCGACAAGTCCCACCGGAATGCGGCTTTCATCCACCACGGGGGCCTGGTCAATCCGGTTCTCCCGTAACAAGCGGTGAGCCTCTTCAACGAGCTGGTCGGGGTGGAGGGTCTTGGGGTCTCGGCCCATATGGTCGGCGACAGCCTCCTGCAGTCGGTCGAATTGACCGCCCTCGAGGAGCCGGCGCAGGTCTCCGTCGGTGAAGATGCCCTCCAGGGTGCCGGCTTCTGTCACAACCAGGGCCGCGCCCGGCTTGCCCGGGGTCTTGGAGGTCTGGATCAGAACCTCGGCAACCGTCCGGGTGCCAGCGACGAGGGGGAGCTCGGTGCCCTTGCGCATGACCTCACCCACGGTCAACAGTTGGCGGCCCAGACTGCCGGCGGGATGGAAGCGCGCGAAGTCCTCCCGTTCAAATCCACGCTCGGAGAGAACGACCATGGCCAAGGCGTCCCCCAGCGCAAGCATGGCGGAGGTCGAAGCGGTCGGTGCGAGCTTCAAGGGACAGGCCTCTTCCACGCGGCCAATGTTCAGGACCACCGAGGCCTGGCGACCAAGGGAAGAGCCCACCTGGCCGGTCATGGCGATGGACGGTGTTCCATGTCGTGTGGCGGCGGAGACCAATGCGGAGAGCTCGGGGGTCTCGCCGGAATTGGACAGGGCCAGGATCAGGTCCTGCTCACGGACTCGCCCCAAATCCCCGTGCAGGGCTTCAGCCGGGTGGAGAGAAAAGGAGGGGGTTCCTGTGCTCGCCAGGGTCGCCGAGATCTTTTGGCCCACCAGGCCGGCCTTGCCCATGCCGGTCACCACGACCTGGCCGGTACAGGCCAGCACCATGTCCACGGCCTGGGAGAAAGACTCGTCCAGATGTTCCTCCAGCCGCAACAGGGTCTCTGCCTCAATGCGTACGACTTCAGCCGCCTGGGCCAGGCGCTCGGCCAACTTGTTCTTGGGGTCGTCCACGTGGCGCAGAGTCTGGGCTGGACGTGTGGTGCAAGGGAAGGGGGGCAGGGCAAGAAAGGGTGCCAAGACCCTGCTCGTGCCCTCCGGGCAGGGGTACGATACCCGCCTCCCGCCCCCCAGCGCAGCCCCAGAAACCCCAGAGACCACCGCGTGCCTCCCCAGACCATCCAGATTGCCCTCGGGATCGCCTTTCTGATCCTGTCCCTGGGGGTCCATGAGGCCGCTCACGCCTACGTGGCGGATCGCTGCGGAGATGGAACGGCGCGGGAGGAGGGCCGCCTGACCCTCAACCCGATGGCTCACATCGACCCGTTCATGACGATCGCGCTGCCGCTCATCCTGTACATGACTTCCGGGTTCATTTTTGGTGGAGCGCGCCCGGTGCCGGTCAACCCCATGCGCCTGCGATACCCCCTGCGGGACATGAGCTTGGTCGCCCTGGCAGGGCCCATCTCCAATCTCATCCTTGCCCTGCTCTTCTCGGTAGCCTGGAAGGCCATGATCTACTGGGGAGGCATGCCCACCTCCGCCCAGGCCCCGCGTGTGATGGAGATGGCCCTCACCTTCAACATCATCCTGGCTGTATTCAACATGATCCCCGTCCCCCCATTGGATGGCTCGCGGGTCATGGCCTACTTGCTGCCCAATAGCTTGCGGGAGTCCTACGTTTCGCTGGAACGATTTGGCCTGCTGATTGTGCTCTTGTTGGTGATGACGGGATCCCTCAGGATGGTCTTGGGCGCTACGCTGGGGCCCATGATTGACGTTGTGGACGCACTGACCGGAGGGATCTGGTGAGCAAGGACTACACGGTTCAACTGGACCGNATTTTTGAAGGTCCCATGGACCTCTTGTTGCACCTGGTGCGCGAGCAGGAGGTTGAGATCCACGAGGTGGAGATCTCCACGGTCGTGGACGGCTACCTGCAGTACCTGCGTGCTCTCGGTGACCTGAACATCGAGATCGCTGGCGAGTTCCTGGTGCTGGCCGCCACGCTCATGTCGATCAAGTCGCGCTCCCTGCTGCCCCGCGAAGAGGTGGAGATCGAGGACGAGCTCGACCCGCAGGACGAGCTCATCCAGCGCCTGCTTGAGTACCGGCGCTTCAAGGGCGCGGCCGATGACCTCGAGGGCCGCTTTGCCAGACGCTCCAACGAACGCCCGCGCGGGTACAAGGGCGAGGCCCGGGAAAACGAGCCCGAGAAGACCCTGGACCTGGGCGATCTCACGGCCTTCGATCTCCTNGCCACATTCTCACGCCTCATGCGCGAGACCCTCGCGGACCGACCCCATCAGGTGCGGGGTGACGCGCGACCCCTGCGCTGGTTTGTGAAGTCCGTGGGAACCGCCGTGCAGGAANGCAGCGAAATCCGCCTTGAGGACCTCGTCGAGCGCTGCGTGGGGCCCTCAGCCCGGGAGACCCTGATCGGTGTGTTCTGTGCGCTGCTCGAGCTCATGAAGTTGGGAGTTGTCGCGGCTCACGGTGGAAGCGATGCCAGCGAAGTGGTCCTGAAGAGGGTCGAGGGCGTCTCGGACGAGGATCTCGAAGACCTGATCGGCCACACCCAGCTACTGGACGAGGTGGAAACGGANCGGGAGCAGGAAGCCGGGGAACCCGAGGNCGCCGACCCNCCAGNATGAACNCCGGCCCCGCTTCAGGTGGAGCCCCCGGAGCGCTAGAATCCGGCCTCACCGATTCCGCCCGACCCCACATCCTCAGCCCCTGAACAATCATGAGCTCCGCACTCGACGTCACCGAAAGCACCTGGGATTCCACCGTACTCCAGAGCGAGACTCCCGTTTTGGTGGACTTTTGGGCGCCCTGGTGCGGACCGTGCAAGGCGATGGGGCCCTACGTCGACAAGCTCGCTGAGGAATACGCCGGACGTCTGTCGGTGGTCAAGCTCGACACGCAAGACAATCCGGAAGTGGCCGCGCGATACGGCATCACCGGCATTCCCGCCTTTGTTCTGATCAAGGGCGGGGAGGTTGTTGCGCAGGCGATGGGAAGCATGCAATACGCGGCCCTGAAGGAGACCGTGGACCCGCACCTGTAGCGGGACGCAACCCGAGCCCGTGCGCGTCATCTTCATGGGCTCCCCGCCCTTCGGGGTCGAGGTGCTGCGCCAATTACTTGGAAGCACTCACGAGATAGTGACGGTGGTCACGCCTCCGGACCGGCCGCGGGGACGTGGGCGACGCACCCAGGTTTCGCCACTCGCGGAGTTGGCCGGGGAGGGGCCCGAACCCATCCCCCTCCTGCGCCCAACCACCACTCGTGACGATGCCTTCACCGCAAGCCTGAAGGCCCTCCAGCCGGACGCCCTGATGGTGGCCAGCTATGGTGAGATCCTGCGCCAACCCGTCTTGGATTTGGCACCCCATGGGGCCTTCAACGTGCACGCCTCCCTGCTTCCCCGCTGGCGCGGGGCGGCGCCCATTCAGCATGCCCTGCTCGCGGGCGATGCCGAGACCGGCGTCAGCGTTCAGCGCATGGTGCTCGCGCTGGATGCGGGCGACCTGCTCGTCTCATCCAAGATCCCCATCGCTGGAGACGAGAACGCCGGCGAGTTGCTCGCCCGCTTGGCCCTCCTGGGCGGACGGGCCGCGGTTCAAGCCCTCGACCGACTGGAGGCGGGCGACGCGCACTTCACCCCCCAGGATCCCACAGCTATCACCCTCGCCCCCAAGCTGAAGAAGGCTGACGGCGCCCTGGATTGGAGCGCGGACGCCGAGTCCATCGTGCGCAAGATCCGCGCGTTCACCCCCTGGCCGGGCGTACACACCACCCTGCCCGACGGCCGTCGCCTGGGCATTCGCCGGGGGCAGTCGAACCCCACAGCCTCAGGCGATCCCGGAGCCGTGCTCTCCGGCCAGGAGGGGTTCTGCGTCGCATGCGGGGGAGGGGGGTCGCTCCTGCTCCTCGAAGTGCAGCCCGAGGGCAAGGCCCCCATGGACGGCGAGGCGTTTGTACGCGGGGCGCGCCTGGATCCCAACTCCCGCCTGGGCGCGGCATAAGGACCATGGCCCGACTCACCGCATGGAGGATCTTGCGCTCAGGAAGCACGGCTCCGCTGCGCGAGGTGGACAGGTACTGTGCACGAGCGGGCCTCGACGACCGGGACCGCGGGCTCGTCCGACAACTGGTGGGCACTGACGTTCGCCGCCGCGGCACGCTGCGCGCCCTGGTCAAGCTGGAGGCTCGCGGCAAGCCGAGTGCTGATGTGGCGGCACACCTGCGGCTTGGGCTGGCCCAGCTGTTTTTTCTGGATCGTATTCCTGTCCACGCGGCGGTCTCCGAGACCGTGCGAGCCACGACGGACTCTCTGGGCCTTGGGCGTGGGCGATACGTGAACGCCGTCTTGCGTTCGGTCCTGCGCACCCGCCGGTCGGGGTCTTCTGGGGACCCCCAGCGGGATCTGGTGAATGCGCCGTGGCACTTGGACAAGCCCTTGTTTCGAAACCCCGAGGAGCACCCCGCCTTGTGGGCTGAGGATGCCCTCTCGCTGCCTTCGGCCCTGTTCAAGCGCTGGACCAAACGCCATGGACAGGACGTGGCCACGGACTTGGCCCTACAGGCTTTGCGCGAGCCGGCGCTCTCTCTTGTTTGCACGGGAGGCAACCGGGAAGCGATGGCGCTGGCCCTGGACGAAGCAGGTGTTCCGTCCCGGCCGGGTCGGCACGAGCGCGTCCTGCTCGTTGAGCGTGGAGCCACCGGCACGGTCTTGGCCTCAGAGGCTTTCACCAGCGGCGCCCTGACCATCCAGGGGGAGACGGCTCTGCGTGCCGCCGAGCTGCTCGGAGCAAAGCCCGGGGAGCGCCTCTTGGACCTGGCTGCCGCGCCCGGGGGAAAGTCCTCCGCGCTGGCACTGGCGGGGGCAGGAGTGCTCGCTATCGACAAGAACCCGAGCCGACTGGCCGCCATGCCTGCGGCCCTTGAGCGCATGGGTGTCTCCGAACGCGTCCAGCCCTTGGCGAGCGATGGCCTCGCCGCCCTGGCCCCCAATGCCGCTCCGTTTGAGGGGGCCCTGGTGGACGCGCCCTGTTCGAACACGGGCGTGCTCGCGGCTCGCCCGGGAGCACGCTGGAGGTTCGGGCCCGGGAGCCTGGCCCAGCTCGTGACACTGCAAGGCGAGCTCCTCGATCAGGCCGCGCAACGGGTTGCGCCGCAGGGGCGGCTGGTGTTCTCCACCTGTAGCCTCGAGCCGGAAGAGGGCTCGCAGGGCACCCGGGCCTTCTTGGATCGACACCCGGAGTGGTCTCTGGCTGAAGAGCACCTGGACCTTCCCAGCGCTGACGCCGAGGGGCCCCTGGATGGCGGTTACCGGGCCTTGCTGCACCGCGAGCCGTAGGGAGGCCGGTAGAGGGGGCGCTGCCGTAGAGATGACCGTATGCTGCTGGTGCCATGACCCCTCCCCCACGAGACTCACGCCCTGAACGACCCCGCTCCGGCCGACGCGCAACCAGCGCCAATCCAAGCCCCTTGGCTATCGCCTGCTTCGTGGCCCTGATTCTCGCCCTCGGCGTCGGTGGCTGGGCGGCCCGCGCCAAGAAGGCTGCTGCTGAAGAAGAGGGGGGCTCGGCCCCCGCGCCTGTGGTCGATCCCTTTGCGGACGTCACCCGGGAAGCACCGCCTACCGCCCCAGCTGGCAGAGCGCGCGTCCGGGAATCGAATCGGGCGCCAGCCGGGCTGCTCGAAGATCCTCGCTGGGTTGGCGCCCTCCAGATCGCCCAAGAGGCCTACGCCCTCAGGGATCTCGCCGAGGACGCCAAGGCCAGCGACGATTGGGCGGACTACAGCTCCAAGGCAGTGGCCGCACGAGAGGGGTTTGGGAAGGCCCTCGATGCCAGCCGAAGCTTCGAGGACCAGAGCATCGATAAGTATGGTGAGAACGACCGGCAGGTGAAGCAGGTCGCCCGCGAACGCAACAAGTGGATCGACCTGCGCGCCAAGTATCGCAAGGTCAAGAAGGGCCCGTAGGCGCTACGCCCTGGCCGCCGGACTCAACCGAACCGCGGGGGAGGGGGCAGGACCATCGGCGAATCGCCTACGCCCCCAGACTCCTCGGGGCGCTCGGCGGATGTCAGGCTGACGGGCTCAGCATTCTCATCGTCTTGCATCTGCACTGCGGCGTCGCCCTCATCGAACAGGTCCCCCCACTCCGCGCCGAGCTCCTCCGGCGTCTGGTTGAGATCCTCCTGCGCCCCACACGGGTTCTCCTCCAGCCAGCGGCGGTTGGTGAGAACGGTGCCGACCACCGGCATGATTCGCAGGCCCGTCTCTGCCCCAACCTCGGCCAGGGCCGGGGCCTCTACCATGCCGGGCATGGCTACCGTCAGGAGGCCTCCTTGGCGGCAGACGGGAACCAGTCCGTGCTCTAGAAGAGCCTTGCAAGGAAGGCTGTCGAGTAGCTCCCGGTCAGGCTGGGTCATGTTTACCGGAAGGAAGGGCAGGTGAAACACCTCGCTCACGACACGTGAGAGATCCCAGTCGCCGATGGCGCCGTCGGAAACCAGGAGCTGGGCAATCGGGCCCCGACCCTTGTGCGCAGCCAAGACGGAGGCCTCCACCAAGCCCCTCTCTGAGAGGGCCTCGGCGAGGCGTGTTTCATCCAGTCGTTTGGGGTGCTTCAAGGGGAGCGCAGCCCGGGGGAGGCCGCCCCACATCTATCGGGCCCTGGGCTCCGGGACTGGAGGAGCGCCGCCCCTGGGGGCCCCGTTGCCACCGGTGTCCGCCTACACGCGGTCTGGCCGACACCCGGCCTGCCCCAATATGGGACGCCTAGACGTCCAGGTTGGTGACCTCGAGGGCGTGCCTCTCGATGTAGTCCCTGCGCGCCTCGACGCCGTCACTCATCAGGATGGTGAAGATGGCGTCGGCGGCGATCGCATCTTCAAGCTCGACCCGATAGAACTTGCGGGTTTCGGGGTCCATCGTGGACTCCCACAGTTGGTCGTGGTTCATCTCGCCCAAGCCCTTGTAGCGCTGGATGTCGAAGCCCGACTCGGCACTCTTTTGCACGAGCCGCCCCAGCCCGAGAAGCTTCTGGCAGGACTCCTCGCCCTTGGATGTGCTCGCGGTCCAGCGCCCACCGCCTCGCACCTGCATGCCCTGCTCCTCGAGGGCCAGCAGCGCCTTGACGAGCTCGTCGGTCTGGGCAAAGTGCCCGCAGGCAATTGGCGCCTCGTCTGCGCCGACCCCGCTGTCGGGGCCGCTATACACTGCAGCGTCGGCGCCAAGCGTGGCGCGCTGCAGCTCGATCCAGTTGTCGAGCTCCTCGCGGGAATCGAAAAACCCCTCCTGCTCTCCGGCGCGCCCCCAGAATCCGGGCAGGCTGGCGCCGTCCCAGCGCTCGAGCAGGTCGTCGAACGGTATCTGCGCCCAGCGGGGAATAGCCTCGGCCGCCCGCGCCTCCACCTCCGTCAGGCCCCGGCAAAGCTCCCTCAGGGGCGCGCCGGTCCATTCCGTGTTCGTGCCTTCATCGCGGATGGTCACAGCCGAAACGCCGCGCTCTATGAGCAACTCTCTCAGCGTCGGGTCATCGGTGACGTATTCGTATTTCTTGCCCGTGGATAGCTTGTAGAGCGGGGGCTGCGCGATATAGAGGTGTCCAGCCTCAATGACCTCGATCATGTGGCGGAAGAAGAACGTCAGCAACAGCGTTCGGATGTGGGAGCCATCCACATCGGCGTCGGTCATGATCACGACCTTGTTGTAGCGCAACTTTTCGATGTTGAACTCCTCGGCGATTCCGCATCCCAGGGCCTGGATGATCAATTGGATCTCCTGGTGCGAGAGCATCTTGTCGAGGCGCGCGCGCTCCACGTTCAGGATCTTTCCCTTGATCGGCAGAATCGCCTGGTAGCGCCGGTCACGGCCCATCTTCGCCGGCCCGCCGGCCGAGTCACCTTCCACAATGAAGATCTCGGTCTGGTCTCGCTCCTTGCTTTGGCAGTCCGCGAGTTTTCCGGGGAGTCCGCCGCCCGCCAGGGCGGACTTGCGCCGCACCAGCTCGCGCGCCCGGCGCGCCGCCTCCCGCGCCTCCTTGGCGCTGATGGCCTTCCTGATAACGGTCTTGGCGACCGCCGCGTTTTCCTCGAGATAGATGCCAAGCTGCTCGGCAATCACGGACTCGACAATGCCCTGGGCCTCGCGGTTGCCGAGCTTATCCTTGGTCTGCCCCTCGAACTGGGGGTCTGGCACCTTGAGCGAGAGGATGGCTGTCAGCCCCTCACGGAAGTCGTCCCCGCTGGGGGCCTGTCCGTTTTCTTTGATGAGCTTCTCGTTCTTGGCGTAGGTGTTGAGCGAGCGCGTCAACCCCGCCCGCATTCCCGCCATGTGGGTTCCCCCACCGTGCGTGTTGATGTTGTTGACGAAGGTGTAGACGGTCTCCTGGTAGGCGTCTGTGTATTGCAGCGCCAGCTCCACTTCGTATTCAGCGCTGGGGTCGTCGGTAGAGGGCACCGTCTTGGAGAAGTGGACGACGTCGCCGTGCAGGGGGTTCTTGTTCGTGTTGATGTGGCTCACGAACGTCCGCAAGCCGTCGGGGTACTCAAACACCTCCTCCTTGCCCGTGCGCTCATCCTGCAGCTCAATGCGCAGGCCCCGGGTTCCCATCAGATACGCGGTCTCGCGTAGACGCTTCTCGACTATCTCCCAGTCCGCTGTCGTCGTAGAAAAAATCTCCGCGTCCGCCTTGAAGCGGATAACCGTGCCGGTGTTCTGGGTCTTGCCCGTGACTTCAAGGTCCCCGCGCTTGACCCCGCGGTCGAAGTGCATGCTGTGGATTTCTCCATCCTTGTGCACGTCCACCTCAAGCCAATCGGAGAGGGCGTTCACACAGGACACGCCCACGCCGTGCAGGCCTCCGGACACCTTGTAGGCCTCGTCGTCGAACTTCCCGCCCGCGTGTAGTTTTGTGAGCACCAACTCCACTGCGGGAACCCCCTCTTCCGGGTGGATCCCAACGGGAATGCCCCGGCCATCATCTTCGACGCGGACGCTTCCGTCCTCGCACAAGACCACTCGCACGTGGGATGCGTGCCCCGCGAGGGCTTCATCCACGGAGTTGTCGACCACCTCCCAAATCAGGTGGTGAAATCCGCGCACATCGGTGTCTCCGATGTACATGGCGGGGCGCACACGGACCGCCTCGAGCCCTTCCAGAACGGTGATGGACTCCGCGCTGTACTTCCCTCCGGCCTTGGCAGGGGAGGTCTGGTCGTCAGTATTGGGGGCAGCGTCGGTCATGGTCGGGTCGGGCATCTAGTCGGTAGTTCTGAGAGATAGGGGCGGGTTCAAGCCCGCAGCTTGAAGCTCACCCGTCGGATGCGGTTGTCACCCATCCTTCGGTTTGCTTCCTGGCGATACTGTTCACCGGTGAAGTTCACCAGTTCGTGCTTATGTGCGGCCGAGTCCACTTCAACGACCAGCTCCCCGCGGCGAAAATCCACGGACGTTGCGTGTTGGGCGAGTTCGGGGCCCAGCGCGTCACGCCAAGCCTCGTGCACCTTCCAGTTGCGCATCTTGTCCCCTAGGCCGCTGGCCGCCAGGAACTGCGAGACGGCGCGCCCCAGAGGGGCAACGCCGCCGCGGCGCGGTTGGTTGTCTATGTCTGTCATGTTCCGCCGTACTAGACGTCCACCGTGATGGGCATGACCACGTAGACATAGCCCTCGCCCAGCTGGAACTTGCCCGGGCTTGTGTGTTCCGTGAACTCCAGCGAGAGGGTGTCGAGAGTGCAGTTCTTGAGGCCGTCGATGACGTAGTCCGGGTTGAATGCAATCTCCGCCGTATCGCCCTTGTAGTCGACTTCCATGTGAGCGGTGGCCTCTCCGCGCCCTGCGGATTGACCAAACACCTCAAGCTGGTTCTTGGTCATCTTGAGTTTCACGGCACGCGCCTCGTCTCCGGTAACGTTGGCCACCAGGCGCAGCTTCTTGGCCAATAGATCCCGATCAGCCTCCATGCGGCGTGTTGTCTCGGCAGGAATAACCGCCGCGTAGCGTGGGAACTCCCCGTCGATCAGTCGCGCAAACACCTCTGCGTTCTTGGTCTTGAGCCCCACCTTGGTCTCGCCAAACTGCAGCTGCACCTGATCCAGGGGATCCGAAATGGCCCTGCAGAACATCTGCATACCTCGAGTGGGCACGATGCTCTGGGCCCCATCCTTGCATTTTCCCCCGTCAACGGGAGTCTCGCTGAGGGCGAGACGCCGGCCATCGGTGGCGATCATTCGCAAGGTGTCCGCCTCGAGTTCAGCAAGAACCCCATGCATGGCATAGCGGCCGGGCTCCCGGGCTGCCGCAAAGGCTGTTTGGTCCACGAGCTTGGCAAAGTTCCCCCCCTGCATGGTGATCGTGCTCTCCCCGTCGAAGCGCGCCACAACAGGGAATTCGTCGGGGTCTACTGTGACCAACTCACACGTGTCAGCCCCACTTTCAATGGTGCAGGTGCTCCCCTTGGTTTCGAGAGTGATGGTCTCCCCCGAGAGGTCGCGTACAAAATCAAAGGCCACGCGGGCGGGTATCACCGCGGTTCCCGGATCGTCGACCTTCACGTCGTCGATGCAGTAGCGCAAGGAAACCTCCATGTCCGTGCCCACGAGCTCGAGGGCACTGTCCGTAGCTACCAGGCACACATTCTCAACCACGGGCTTGGTGCTCTTGGCGGGGATGACGTTGTTGGCCAAGGCTAAACCTTCGCGCAACTTTTCACGATCACAGATGACCTTCATGCTGGGAGCCCTCGAAGCGGGAGAATAGAAAAAGGATAGGGTTGGGAGGTTTTCCCCATCGTCCCCTTAGATAGATTCTTCTTAACAGTAAGGGGCATCGGAAATTGGGGAGAACGCAGGGGTGTAGCGGTGTAAGTGGCGGCAGGCGTGGAGGTTGTGACCGGGCGGCTAACGTTGATGGGCGGGCGGCCGCTGTGAGTGGGCTGGGGAGAAGTGGGAGGAAGTGAACACTTGTCCAGAGGCACACCGGGCCCGGGTCTCGGGCGGCGAGAGCTCCCCAGTTCGTCCACAGAAAAAGAGCGCTGAGCCCCGAAGTCCCCCACCGGTTTTCCACTGCGGGCCAAGGGGTTCTCAAGAGACAGAGAGGCCCGAGGAGGGCGGCGGGCGGGGCGGGAAACAGGGCCCGTGAAGGCGACCCCTAGGGTAGTCGCCAGGGGGTCGGGTGTCGATCCTGAAGGGGGCCGAAGAAGGGCCGAAAACGGCTGGGATTCGGGGCCGAATCGACGGATTCGGGGCGTGCGGCAGAGCCACCCGCGCAACTCGGGGGCGGAGGCCCTTCCCCCCCCCGCGGTGTGGCCCCGGGAGGCCCCCCTGGGAGGCCCGGAACGCATTGGGCCGGAGAGATCCGAGGTCCTAGAGTCGGCCATCGGAGGGTGCGCCGAGGCGCCCCAGAAGGCCCTCGACCTGCTTGCGAACCTCCGGGTCCGAACGGACAGCCTTGGAGACCCGGTCTACGGCATAGATCACGGTTGAATGGTCGCGCCCGCCGAAGAATCCGCCGACCTCCTCCAGGGAGTGGCGGGTGATTCTGCGCGCCAGGAACATGGCCACCTGGCGTGGGTGCGTGATGGACTTGGTGCGCCGCTTGGACTGTAACTCGGAGAGCTTGACGCCGTACTTGCTCGTGACCGCGGAGATGATGTCGTCCATGGTGGGGGCGCCGTGGTTTGCCTGCAGCAGGTCCCCCAGGGCCTCGCGCGCCAACTCCAAAGTGAGAGGCTTGCCGGTCAGGCTGGAGAAGCCCAGGAGGCGCGTCACCGCCCCCTCGAGCTCCCGGACGTTCTGGTCGATCTGCTCGGCGATCAGCTGGGCAACGGTATCGGGGAGTTCGCGGCCCTGGTCCCGGCTCTTGCGCTTGACGATGGCCATGCGCGTCTCATAGCAGGGAGGCTCGATCTCTGTCACCATGCCCCAGCGGAAACGGGAGACGAGGCGCTCCTGGAGGGTGGGGATATCCTTGGGGGGCGAGTCCGAGGAGAGGACGAGCTGCTTGCCCGCCTGGTAGAGGGTGTTGAAGGTGTGGAAGAACTCTTCTTGGGTGCGCTCTTTGTTGGCCAGGATGTGGATGTCGTCGACAACCAGCACGTCCACGTTGCGATACTTGGTGCGGAACCCGTCCAGGTCCCCGTTCTCGAGGGCGCTGATGAAGTGGTTCACGAAGGTCTCGCAGGACAGGTACAGAATGCGGGCGGAGGGGTCGCGCTCCAGAATGGAGAAGCACAAGGCCTGCAGCAGGTGCGTCTTGCCCACCCCTACCCGGCCGTGCAGGAAGAACGGGTTGTAGTTCTTCCCTGGCCGCTCACCCGACCCCACGGCCGCCGCATGGGCAAACCGGTTACAGGGGCCGACCACGAAGTTCTCGAAGGTGTACTTGTGGTTCAACACCACATCGCTGTTCCACAGCAGGCCCGCTCCAGGGGCCAGGGCGGGGGGCGCGCCAGCGGAAGGGCCGGAGTCCAGGGGCGGCCTGGATTCGCGCGGGGCCGGCGCCGGGGGCACGGTCGCCTCAGGGTCCACCGTAATGCGAACCCGGCACTTTTGTCCCAGGACGGAATGCACAGCGCTCTCGACGGCAGGGCTGTAGTACTTGCTGATCCAGTCGCAGGTGTAGGTGTTCAGGACGGCGAGGGAGACCTCCAAGCCTGTCTCGGGCTCGTCCACGACCAGCAGTCGGGCCTGGAGAAACCAGGTGTCAAACTGCTCGGGGACAATACGTGCGCGGAGGGCTTCCTGGACGCGCGTCCAGCACTCCTCGGCATCGCGCGGGGACCCCTGCGTGCCGACGTCGTGGGCTGGCGCGTCCAGGGGCGTGTCCAGGGGCGTGCCGACGGCGGTTGAATCGGGAGGGGGCATGGAGGGGTGCGGGGCGCGCGCAGCAGGCCGAAGCGCCGCGCGCGGGGAGACATTGGGGGAGAAGCCCGAGTTTTGGGGAGAGCCGCGCGCGAGGACCAAGGTGGGACCCGGAGCGGGGACTCTTGCGGTGTTGTCGTTGCGGCGCGCGGCTTCGGGGGGGAACGAGAACTTGAAGCGTGATGCGCGGGTGCATTCTGCCACGGGTTTCGCCGGCGTCAACGGTTCTCCACAGGCGGAGGCGCGCCCGTGCGAGTTCGCGTTGAACTAGCCCGACTTACGCGCGAGCGAGAAAGTTTTCGACAGGATTTCAACGGCGCGGCACACATCCGCGTCGTCGGTTTCCCGTCCGAGGGAAAGGCGCACCGCGGAGCGGGCTGACTCCTCCCCAAATCCCATGGCGATCAGTACGTGTGAGGGCTCAAGGGAGCCGCTTGAACAGGCAGAGCCCGCGGAGACTTCCAGGCCCTCGAGGTCCAGTCGCGTGATGATCACCCGGCCCTCTACTTCCGGGGCCAGGACGTTCAGTGTGTTGGGGAGCCGTAGGGGGGAATCTACAGGGGGCCCAACCGCCTGAAGGTGGGGTAACGCCCGGCGAAGTTCACTCCAAAGGTAGGACGTCTGCTTGTGCCAGCGGGCGGAGGCCTCCTCCTGTTCGGCCACGGAAAGCTCAATGGCGCGGGCCGCCGCCGCTATGGCTGCGGCGTTTTCCGTGCCCGGCCGCAGGCCCTCTTCCTGGCTTCCGCCGAAGAGCACGGGCCTGAGAGGCTGGGGCGTGCAGCGTACGAGGATTCCCACACCCACTGGGCCGCCGACCTTATGGGCCGACAGGGTGGCCAGGTCGACCCCCCAGCCGGCGAAGTCCAGGGGTATGCGACCCAGAGCCTGGGCGGCGTCGGTGTGGACGGGGGGGCCCTCGTCCCCGAGAGCCTCGCGCACCTCACCCAGGGGCACCAGGGCGCCCGTTTCGTTGTTTGCTGCGGCGAGGGAGAGCAGGGCGCTTCCCCGCGCTATTCGGGCCAACTCCTCAACGTCCACCAGCCCTTCCGGACCCACCGGGGCAAGACGCAGCTCGTGCCCCTCGGATTCGAGGTGGCGGGCGGGCTCCAGCACCGAGGCGTGATCGCTGGCGAGTACGGTCAGGGCGCTTCCCGGGGCTGCAGCGCGCAGGGTCCCGAGCAGCGCCAGATTGTTGGCCTCCGTCCCGCTGGAGGTGAAGAAGATGCCGGACTCAGTGACGCCGAGAGCTCCAGCCACCTGCTCCCGGGCGCGATCGATCACGGCCCGGGCTGCGCGGCCAGAGGTGTGCACGCTTGAGGGGTTACCCCCCAGGTTCTGGAGGGTCTCCATCCAGGTCTCCCGGGCCTCTGGGCGCAGGGGAGTGGTGGCGTTGTGGTCGAGATAGACGCGCGTCACCGCGGGGGGCCCTCCATGGCCAGGTGGTAGATGTTCTCGTACTGGTCGACGATGCGGTCGCGCGCGAACAGGCTCTCGGCGCGCTCCCTTGCCGAGGCTCCCATGGCCCGGCTGCGATCCCGGTCGCGGAGGGCCCGGCTCAGCCCGTCGGCAAACGCCTGTGGGTCGTCAACATCCACAAGCCACCCGCTCACGCCGTCTTCCACCACTTCCGAGACCCCGCCGACGTTGCAGGCCAGAACGGGAGTTCCGCAAGCCATGGACTCCAGGGCGGAGAGGCCAAAGGACTCCTCGCTGCTGGACAGGGCATACACGTCAGCTGGCGCGAGGAGACCCGGGAGGGCATCGCGGGTACCCAGAAAGGTGACCCGCTCATCGACGCCGCAGTTCTTGGCTGCCCGTCGGCTGCGGGCCTGATCGGGACCGTCGCCAACCAGGAGCAGGCGCCAGTCCGTTGCCTCCCCCGGGCTGCCAGGGCCACAGGCCAGGGCAAACGCCTCCACCAGCCAGGGCACGCGCTTGACGGCCCGGAAGTTGCTCACGTGCACCACAGTGGGTGGGGACCCGGTCTGGGCGGTGGCGACGCCCGGGTGAAACTCGGCGAGGTCAACGAAGTTGGGCACAACCGCGATGCGCCCAGCCATGGCTTCGGGCCCAAAGTTCTCGGCTGTGCGCTGCACCAGGTCCGCGGAGACCGCGGTGACGGCGTCGCTTGCGGTCAGGGTGTATCGCACGAGGGGAGCGTAGCTCTGGTCGTTACCCACCAGTGTAATGTCGGTACCGTGCAGGGTCGTGACGACCCGCGGTGCCCTCTGGCTGGGGCGTCCCTTGGCTGCAGACCGGGCGAGCAGGGCAGAGACCGCATGAGGCAGGGCATAGTGAGCATGCAAGATGTCGAGCCCCAGGCTCTCATGCAGGTCGAGTACCGCCGAGGTGATCGCCAGATCATGGGGCGTGGCGTGGAAGAGCGGGTAGGGCACGCCTTGGGCCACGTGCAGCTCCACCCGACCGGAGGCCCGGGCCAGACGCGGCGGAGCCCGGTGGGAGAAGAGGTGCACCTCGTGCCCGCGCTCGGCAAGCGACAGGGCCAACTCACTGGCAACAACCCCCGACCCCCCATAGGTCGGGTGGCAAAGAACCCCAATCTTCATCCGGTCAGTCTTCGCCATGATCTAGACCGCTGTCCCGCCGCCCATGGGCACCCTCAGCCGCAGGTGGGGCCCGAAGGACCCCTTCTGGCGAGAGGGCCCAGCCTGGAACGGGAGGGCATATGGGTACGTTCTGCGCCGTTATTGGGGGCGAAGTTATAGTTAGGTTTAGGCTCCAGGGGTGCGGCCGTGGTCTTCACCTCGGATTGGGGGTCCGCGACCCGTTCCCGCCCCTCCGTCAGCTCCGGCGCCGGGGCTAAAGTGGCCTCTAAATGCGGCGCAACATCATCGCATGTGGCGGTTAAGGTCCCTGTAGCCTCGGGTTCCGCTCCGGGGCCGTCATGGCTCTCGGAGCCCTGCGGCAGGGTGACCGGGGAGGGCGTGGGGTCGGCGGGGCTCCACTCCGGATCGGCATCGGCTTCAGCCTGGGGTTCGGGCGCAGAGGTGGGCGCAGAGGTGGGCGCAGAGG
>PBIX01000013.1 GCA_002720975.1 Planctomycetota bacterium
ACCCAGTTCACGACGCCTGACCTCCAGACTCTCGCGCAAGAGCGGCTCTGCCTCGGCGAGCTTGCCCTGGCCCCCAAGCAGGCTGCCCAGGTTGTTGATCGCTGTCAGAGTGGTTGGATGCTCGTTACCCAGTTTGCGGCGACGGACCTCCAACGTCTCGCGCAAGAGCTGCTCGGCTTCGTCGAGTTTTCCTTGTTTTTGGAGGAGTATGCCCAGGTTGTTGATCGAGTCCAGGGTACTTGGATGCTCGTCGCCCAGCGTGCGGCGACGGACCTCCAGCGCCTCGCGGAAAAGCGGTTCTGCTTCGTCACGGTTTCCTTGGGCCAAGAGGAGCATGCCGAGGTTGTTGATCGATGTCAGGGTGCTTAGATGCTCGTTACCCAGTTCACGACGGTTGACCTCCAGACCCTCGCGCAAGAGTTGCTCGGCTTCGTCGAGTTTCCCTTGGGAGTAGAGGAGCAATCCCAGGTTGTTGATCGATGTCAGGGTGCTTGGATGCCCGTTACCCAGTTCACGGCGGCTGATCTCCAGCGCCTCGCGCAAGAGCGGCTCGGCCTCGTCGAGGTTTCCTTGGCCATCGAGGAGTGCGCCCAGGCTGTTAATTGAGTTCAGAGTGTCTGGATGCTCATCACCTAGCTCACGCCGGCGGATCTCAACCGCTTGCTCTTGTGGATTGAATGCCCGCTCCAGAAGTCCCAGCTCTCGTAAAGTATCCGCCACCGTCTGCAAGAGCAGTGCCTGCACCAGCGGCTGGTCTTCAAAGCCTTCCAGAGCTTTGAGGGCTCCCTCAAACACCTGTTCGTCCAGCACGCCCAGGGCAATGCCCGTAAAGTCGTTGTTGGCGAGCAGGCTTGCAAGCTCGGCCTGTTCTGCGTCCAGGACCTCGGCTTCGCGCCCCGCCTGTTCGCCGCTGGCCAAGGCACTCTCCAGCACCATGCGTTGGATCGCCAGGCCCATGGCCTCGGGGTCGACTGAGGAGAGTTGCTCGGCCTGGAAGTTTGACACCTGCTGCAACTCGTCTGCCCGTTGCTGGGCGGTGAGCAGCGCCGCGGTGGTCGCTTCCTTTTCCTGGCTGACCTGCTCGAGGGCCGCCTGAGTTGCTTGTTGTTCGCGCTGAATCTGTAGCAGGGCATCAGACTTCAGATCGCGTTCTTCGCTGGCGGTGGTCAGGGCCTCGGCCGTGGCCTGCTGTTCGTCAAAGAGCTTGGAGTAGAGGTTCAGCACCACAACCAGAGCCACCGCGAGTAGACCGATCGCGGTGGCCCTGGTTGGATTGCGGCGGACCCATTTTCTTAGGCGGATCGAGGCGCCAGAGGGTCTGGCCAGGATCGGCTCATTGGTGAGATGCCTGCGCAGGTCGGCCGCAAGCTCGGCCATGCTCTGATACCGCTGTCCCGGTTCCTTCTCCATCGCCTTGCCGCAGATCACGGCCAGGTCCCGCGGCGTCCGCGAGCGGACGTTGCACGGGTCGAGCGCCTCTTCCCAGAGGATCTTGCGAACCACCTGTTCGCTGGTGTCTCCCGAGAAGGGTCTCACCAGGGTCAGCATCTCGTAGAGCACCACTCCCAGACTGAAGATGTCTGTACGGTGATCGATGCCCGCTCGCTTGGCCGCCACCTGCTCGGGGCTCATGTAGTAGTAAGTGCCCGCAATCTCGCCGGCCACCGACAGAGACTGCTCGTGGATGAGCTTGGCCAAACCGAAGTCGGTCAGTTTGGGATGGTCGTCGGGGGTTACGAGGACGTTGCTCGGCTTGAGGTCGCGGTGAATCACACCCGCGGCGTGCGCTGCCTCGAGGGCCTCGGCGAGATCGGCAACAAACTCTGCTACGTGCGCGTAGTATTCCGCACCCACCTCCCCAGCTTCACGCCAGCCGTCGAGCGCGTGCCCCAGGTCGCAGTTCTCCTGCACCAGCTCCATTGCGATCCAGTGCACACCCTCAGTCTCGCCCGTCCCGTAGACCGCGACGATGCCGGGGTGCGCCAGCTTGCCACCGGCGCGGGCTTCGCGAGCGAAGAAATCCAGGCCGCGAGTGTCCACTCGCTCCGGCAGCAGGACCTTCAGCGCTACCCGTCGGGAGAGGGAGGTCTGTTCGGCTTCCCAGACTTCGCCCATCCCCCCGCGACCAATGCACCTCACAAGGCGAAAGTCACCGAGGACGCGGCCTTCGGTCACGTGCTGGTGACCGAGGATGGCCTTGGCATCTTCCTCTGGGGGCCGAAACAAGGACACCGGATGTTCATTGGCTGCGCGTTGCAAGAGACGCATGCCGCGATCAAGGCGCTGCAGTTCGTCGGCGTGTTCGGGGTATTGGCTGCAAACTGTCCCGAGGTCTGCGGCCTCCCCACGCTCTAGGCGTGCGAGGTGCTCGTCGAACAGGACTGCTGCAGTATTGTGGGATTCGTCGGGCATGGGCGTACTTGGCCTGAGGATGATACTACCCGTTAGCGTTCTCCCCGAATCTGAATAGAGCGAACCTCGGTGATGCCCCGTGCCGCGATCCCCTGCGGCATGTCCATCTGTCTGCAACCCAGGCGAAAACCGGAGAGGGCATCAACCATTCGGGGCCTTGAAGGCCCTGCTCCTGATCCACAGGAGGCAGAGGAACTTCGTGTTGGGGCGGACTCGGTGAGCGCGTCAAAAATCGTTACGATTACCCCGTGAACCAACTTCCAATTCGACTCCCTCTCGCCTGCCTTCTCGCCCTCGGTACTTGCACCTTGGCCGCGGCCCAGGTGCCAGCACTGAAGCGCCCCAATGTGGTAGTGATCACCCTGGATACCATGCGCGCAGATCACATGGGGTGTTATGGGTACTTCAGAAAGACCTCACCCAATCTGGATGAACTGGCAGCTTCATCGGTTCTGTTCGAACGCTGCCTGGTACCGATGTCCACCACTCTGCCGAGCCATACTTCCATGTTCACTGGGGTCTGGCCAGCCGAGCATGGCGTTCTGGCCAACGTCAAGAAGCAGTTCATCTACGAGCGCGACCCATCGCTCGTCACCCTGGCTGAAGTTTTTGGGGCAGCTGGTTACAGGACGGCGGCGTTCATCAGTGCCTTCCCCCTGCGGGCTGAGGCGGGCCTCGCCACCGGATTCGAGATCTACAACCAACCCACACGCACCAAAGAGCGCGATGCTGCAAGGACAACGCGCCAAGCCACTGCCTGGCTCAAGGAAGTGGGGCAGCAGCCATTCTTCCTATGGGTGCACTACTTCGACCCCCATGGCCCTTACCTCCCACCCAGCCCCTACAACGAGGCCTTCAAGACCACAGATGAGTTGCGCCAGTGGTTGGGTGACCGGGCCGTGGCTCTGACCGTATTCCGTAGCAAGGTCAAGCGCACGGAACAGGGGAACAAGGTGAACCTGCTCAGCAGTGTCAATCAATACGATGGTGAGATTGCCTTCATGGACCACCACATCGGCGTGTTATTGGATCATTTGAAGGAAGCCAACATGTGGAATCGTACGGTCGTGGCCGTCATGGGGGACCATGGGGAGGGTCTGAACCAACACCGGGAACCTGGACACGGATTCTCCTGGGATGAACAGGTTCGGGTGCCTTTCTTGCTTAGAGCTCCCGGCTTGGAGCCACGCAAGGAGAGCAGACTGGTTTCAGCTACAGACCTTGCCCCGACACTGTTTGGCTTGGTTGATCTACCGGCCACCGCCCAGAAGAAGGCGCACGAAGCACGAACCCGTGGTTTTGATGTTCTGCACAAGACCTTCAAGCCTCGGCCCCTCTTGGTTCAAAGCTCAGCTCGAGCGGAAATGACGGAGCATAGATCGGAGCTGGCCATCACTACCGATCGCTGGAAGTTCATGCATCGTTCAGATGGTGGGTCCTCGTTGTTTGACTTGGACCGTGACCCTTTCGAACTGCACGATGTAGCGGTTCTCTACCCCAAGAAAGTCCTGGAGTTGGCCGCCGAGGCCGAGCGCTTGCTGACGGAGCAGGCAGCGCGTGGTCAATCCAGCAGCCGGCCCGCCACAGAGGAGGAACTCGATTCTCTCCGTGCGCTGGGTTATGGAGGAGACGACGACTGACCCACTCGTGGTCTCTCTATCACCGATCCCCATGGACCAGCGTCAAACCACGCCCATGGGTTTCTCTCGTCACGCGCTCCCTCTCCTTCTCGGTTGGTTCGTTTGCTCTTGTGGCCTGACTCCCGATAGGCCGAAGATCGAAGCGAACTCCCTGTTCGGCCGTCCCTTGGAGCGAATCATCCCCGAGGGCGATAGGTTCGAAACCCTGACGGAGGATCTGTCGCAAGCCAGACTCTCTTGGAGTGCCGAACAGAACGAGGCCAACGCCATCTGGGTGGGTCGTCGACTGGGCTACCTCGGGCGCTATTCGGAGGCGATCGAGTGGTTCAGCGCCAGACTGCAGGAGTTTCCGGACAGCTACCGCCTGCTGCGCCACCGGGGCCACCGACACATCAGTCTGCGTAAGTTCGCCACTGCCGAGGCCGACCTCGCTCGCGCATGGGCACTGGCCCAGGACCATCCCAATCGAATCGAGCCCGACGGTGCGCCCAATGCCTTCAACATTCCTCGCAGCACGGACCACGGCAACATTCTCTATCACCTGGCGCTTGCCATTCACTTGCAGGGGCGCTGGGAAGACTCCGCAGTTGCCTGGACCGCTTGTCAGGAGGCTGCCACCAACGACGACAGTCGCGCCTCTGCTCTGAACTGGCGCTATCAGGCTCTGATGCGCGCCGGTCGGTCCGCCGAGGGGCAGGAGGCCGTACTCGGCGTCCGATCTGATTGGGACGTGATCGAGAATCACGCCTACCTTGAGCTGTGCCTGCTCTACGCGGGCCGCTTGGGGTTATCTGACGTCCTCGGCTCCGGGTCCGATGCCATCCAGAGCGTCACCCGCCGCTACGGCGTCTCTGGCTGGCGCTACGCCAACGGCGACGTGAAAGGAGCCCGAGCGGACTGGATTGCATTGGTCGAATCAGGCCCCTGGAACGCGTTCGGGGTGATCGCGGCGGAGGCGGACTTGGCGCGGGCGAGGTAGTTGGCCCCAACCGGGCGGCCGCGTATCGCGGTCACCCGAGGAGTGAACGCGCAGCAATCAGCGCGTGGGCACACGCCGCCTTCTCCGCGGCAACTGCTGTCGAGGTGCGCCTCATCCCCCAGAGTGCACCTCCAGGCTAGCTACTGGAAGGTGATTGTGATTCCGTCGGAGAAGTTGGAGGTCACGGTCGGGTTCTTGTCGCGGAACCAGCAGGTGAAGTTCCAGGTCTCGCCGGCCAGGACCTGGTAGGGGCCCGCTGGGCGTGGCAGGTTGGTCAGGTCGACGCTAATCGAGAGGACACCGGTGGAGCCTGAGTTACCGATCTGCTTGGTGTGCCGCCCGATTGAGCCGCCGAGGCAGAGGTTCCCCTGGCTGCCGCCCGGGAAGGGGATGAAGCCCTTCGTATCGGAGTTCAGGAAGTAGCCGAATTGATTGAGGGGCATCTGGTTCACGGTGAGCGTCAAGTTGTTTGCCGCTACGATCGTGGAGCCCACGGCGGAGATTACTGCCGATTGTCCGCTGGAGTTGGTGTTGGCGGGGCTGCAGTAGTTCGTGCCGATGGAGCCGCCGCCCTCCCACTCGACCAGGTAGGAGTCCGTCCAGCCGCCGCCGGCGTTGTTGGTGTCATTCCACTTGCTGTCCTTGAACATCTCAAGGTAGTCCTCGGGGCCGCCATTGGCAGCCGTGTCGTTGGGTTCGCCCGCGCTCCAGTTCGTGAATGTAAACGGCTCACCCGTGACCCAGGCCCAGCCGCCAGCCGGCTCGGAGTAGTTGGGGTCGGCCGTGTCGTGAAAGCCGCCGAGCCAGGGGCGAGAGATGACCAGGTTCGCCATCACAAAGTCCAACTCTGCCTGGCTTGTAATCGTGGCCAGGTGGCCGGGGGTGCCACCGAACATCTGATTCTTCGCGTCGGCCTCTGCGTCCGTCCAGAACATGTTCTTGGTGATCACGTCATACGTGTTCCCGGTGTTCGGGTCGGTGACCTGTGCGAATGCGGAACTGGTGGCGAGGAGCGCGCAACTCGCGAGGATTGCAGGGTGGAGTTTCATGGCGAAAGGGGGGTGGGGGACACCGGTGGGGTGCTTGAAGCGGTCCGGGCGTGGATCGAGACGTAGGTCTCAGGCATGCTCTATTCTAGAATACGGCGGGATTTTAGGGGTTTGCTCTCTCCTTTCTTCCACCCACGTGGGCGGAAGAGGCTCTTCGGATCCTGTGTCACACGAGGTGGCTCTGCTGCCGGATGGCTATCAGTGGTCTGGGTGTGGGCCCAGCCCGAGCGATAAGCGCGATATCGTCTGCGAGTGCATCGGAATCGGCGCTCTCCCAGGATCTTCTCGGCCCGGCCCTGACTCCGTCGTGGTGGATGTGGACGCCACCAGCTTCTCGACCCGCATCTGCTCGAACGGTGGCGCTGGACCGATCGAAAGATGAGGGCGTGCTTCGGATACCGTCGCCGCGGGCCATCTGTAGTCGCCTCGAACTGCTCCGGGGTGCGTGACCTCTCCCTCTTCATGGAGAGGGGGGTGCGCACGCTCTCGGTGCGTGTGCGCTGAGCATTCCCGGGAAGGAGTAGGCATCTGCTGGCCAGGTGTCTACACTCGCCAGACGTCTACACTGGACAGGGAACCAGGAGTGGGGCAACGAAGACCTCTCGGACGTCGACGAAGGCGATAACCACAGAAAGAGCGAGGAGGGAGCCGACCTTGGATACATCGACTGTGATTGGCGCGTGCGGCACCGTGCTGCTTTGGACCGGCTGCACTGCCCCGCCCGCGATCAACGGCTGGAGCGTGGGTGAACCGACGGTCGTCGCGGGACTCTCAGCTCCTGAGTGTTGTCTGTTTGATCCGGCTTCCGGGAACGTCTTCGTCTCCAACATCGTGGCCGCGGAGGGCGACAATCCCTACTGGAGCGACGATGGTGCAGGACACCTCTCGCTCTTGGGTGCGGATGGTGTCGTTCACCAAGAGAAGTGGCTAGCTGGCGACGCCGAGAATGTCATCCACGCCCCGAAGGGGATGTGCCTCCTCGGGAATCGCCTCTGGATGGCCGACAATACGCGACTCGTGAGCGTTCGGTACGGGGATGGAACCGACCTCAGGGTCATCAGCCCCCCCGGGGCGGTCCATCTCAACGACATGGCGTCCGACGGAACCCACGTGTACGTCTCCGACACCACTACGGGGAAGGTCCTCCGGATCGCCGAAGACGGGCGGACGGAGACGGTGGCGAACATCGAGGCGGTCAACGGGCTCACCATCCACGACGGAACGATGTTCGCGGTCAGCTGGGGCCTGCACGAGATCTACGAGGTCGACCTGTCGGGACAGCGGGAACCGAGGCCGTTCGGACTTGCCGAGCACTTCACCACTCTCGACGGTATCGAAGTGCTGAAGGATGGGACCTTCCTCGTCACCGACTTCGAAGGCGGCCGGATCTGCACCGTCTCCGCCGACCGAAAGACGGTGGAGACCCTGGCCCTGATGCCGACCCCCGCGGACCTTGGGGTGAGTCGGAGCAATTCGATGATCTACGTTCCGTCCCTGAAGACCGATGTCGTGCACGTCTTTCCCTTGATCGCGCGTTAGGAATCCAGGAGATCATCGCCGGGGCGGGCCCCTCGGGACACTGGTTTCGCGACCCTACCTGCTCACGTTGTGACGTATGCGGGGTACGGAAGTGCGTGGTGCGCGGGCAACCCGGCCAGATCGGAACCGCCGACAGGTTCACTTGACGCCGGCACCACCGGCGGGGATATTTTGATCTCCATGAAACACTCCACCGCTATGTTCGCGCTCGTCTCGCCCCTGCTTGGGGTTCATATCGCTTGTGCCTCTCCGCATGCAATACTCGCTCCGGTACAGGATTCCGATGACTCATTGCGTGTCGGTGATCCCGAGGGCGCTCAGGCCTATGACGTGCCGTTTTTTGCGGACGCGCGCTACAGCGAGGACATCACGAACCCTGGCGATGTGTTGGGGCAGGCGACGGGCTCGCGCATGGCAACGGACGTGGAGCTGCGCGCTTGCTTTGAGGCCTGGGCCGCCGAGAGCGAACGGCTCGTCCTCGTCGAGCACGGTGCCAGCCACGAAGGTCGCGCGCAGTATCACGCCGTGATCACGAGCCCCAGAAACCACGAGAGGCTCGAGGCACTACTTGCCGACAATGGGCGCCTCTTTGATCCGCGGGACTTGAGCGTGGATCAGGGCAGGGCCGTACTCGAACGCGCCCTCCCCTTCGCTTGGATGGGCTACTCCATCCACGGCGATGAGACCTCCGGCTGCGATGCCTCCCTGGCTCTCGCCTACCGCCTCGTCGCGGGCACGGACCCCGCAACGCTCGCGATGCTCGACGAGGTTGTGACGGTCATCGATCCCATCATGAACCCGGATGGTCGTCAGCGGATCCTCACCCAGTCGCATCAGATGTCGGGCTACACGAAGTCCCTCGACCACTCGGGGCTCCTGCGCGGTCGCTGGCCAAGGGGTCGAGGCAACCACTACCTCTTCGACATGAACCGCGACTGGATTGCGGGCACCCAGCCGGAGACGGTCGGGCGCTGGGAGGCGATCCTACGCTACCACCCGCAGCTCCTTGTGGACGCCCATGAGATGGGTGGGCTCGACACCTACCTCTTCTATCCCCAGGCGGATCCCCTCAATCCACACTCCCCCGCCGATCTGAGCGGGAGCCAGAAGGTCTTGGGTGGCGCCATTGCCCAGGCGTTCGACGCTCACAGCTGGGACTACTACACCCGCGAGTGGGCAGATGGCTGGGCTCCGTTCTACTCCGACGCCTGGGCGGGACTCACCGGTGCCATCGGAATCCTCTATGAGCAGGGTGCTGTGATTGGCAACCCATTGCGCCGCGCTTCCGGGACTGTGCTGACCTATCGCGAGTCGGTTCACCACCAGGCCGTCGCCTCCTGGGCTTGTCTTGAGGCCCTACGTGAGAATGCCGACTGGTTCCTGGAGCGCTTTCTCGCTGACGCACGTCGGGTGGTAGCCAGCCCGACGGGTGGCTCTGATGTCTTCGTCGTTCGGCACAATGGCAACACGGCTCGCACTTCCGAGCTGGTGCGCATCCTCGTCGGGCAGGGGATCGAGGTGGAGCGTTCCCTTGAGGGGTTCTTCACGACCGGAGCCACCGACCGCTTCGGAGCGGTCTCGGCCGAGTCGGTTTCCTCGCCTGCGGGTAGCCTGATCATCCGTGCGGCACAGCCCATGGGCCGCGCCGTCCGGGCCTACTGCGAGTTCGACACGAAGCTCACGGACGAGGCCCTGCAGTCCGAGCGCGAGTCTCTCGAGCGCAAGAATGAATCGAAGATCTACGACACGATGGCCTGGTCCTTGCCCCACGCGCTCGACCTGGACGCTCTCTGGGGTCAGCTTGCTACTGATGTCCGCACCGAGTTCATCACGGAGCTTGCAGGTGCGGCAGGCGGCGTCGTCGCTTCGAGTGCTGAGGAGACGCCCGTTGCCTGGGCTGTCGACGCCACTACGGACGACGCCCTTGTCTTCGCCGTGCGAGCGATGGACTCAGGTCTGCAGGTGCACGCCTCCGACAAGGCGTTCACCAGCGCCGGTGTTGAGTTCTCCCGGGGCTCGTTGCTCGTTCGCAGGCACGAGAACGATGTCGTTGATGTCGACAGCCTTGTCGCAGCGGCAGCCGTGTCGGCTGGCATCCGCGCCCACGCTCTCACTACCGGCCTCTCGGCCGATGAGGGGCCGGACCTCGGTGGGGGGCACTTCCACCTCCTCACCCGCCCGCGCGTCGCGATCGTAGGCAACGCGCCCACCTCTTCGGACACCTTCGGGCACCTCTGGCACTACCTCGATACGCGGCTCGGGCTCGTGCACACGATCCTCGATGCCCAGTCTCTCTCCTCCGTTGACCTGCGCCGCTACAACGTCCTCGTCCTGCCCCCCGGTGCCGGCGCCATTGCCTCGGACCAGGCCGAGGCCCTTGAGACCTGGGTCCGCGCGGGTGGGACGCTGGTCGCCTGCGGGAACACGGCCGCCTCACTCACCTCCGAGCGCGCTGGACTCTCCGCCGTGGTTCTTCGGCGCCACGCCCTCGAGGAGCTCGAGAGCTACGCCGCTGTCGCCGCGCGTGAGCGCAGGGCCTGGAACGTGACGGTGGATGCCAAGGGCATTTGGTCGGGCGCCGCCGTTGAGGCCTCGGCCCCGAAGGAAGACAAAGAGGAGGAGTTCATCTCAATCGCCCACGTCGAGGGCGAGTCCGCAGAGGATCGCGATGCTTGGATGCGCCGCTTCTCTCCCCACGGGGCCATGCTCCTCGGAGAGGCCCGCTCTGAGTCGTGGCTGACGGCTGGTGCCGGCGCGCGGGTGCCGATTCTCTTCGGTGGGTCCTCGGTCTACCTTCCCCCGGCTGGCGTTGAAACCGCCGTGCGCTTCTCCCCAGCCAGGCACGTCCGCCTCTCCGGCCTGCTCTGGCCAGAGGCCGCAGAGCGGGTCGGCGACTCGGCCTGGCTCACACGTGAGTCGATGGGGGCTGGGCAGATCATTCTCTTCACCTCGATGCCGAGCTTCCGGGGGTTTCACTTCGCGACCGCACGCTTCTTCGGCAATGCCGTCGTTCTCGGCCCGGGCCTGGGCGCCAGTGCGCCCCTTCCCTGGTAGCGGTTCACCAGCCTTTGCCCTTGCGGGCATCAGCCTGCGCGGGCAGTTTCCCGTGTACGGGGGCTCAGCGAGTCTCCCCGATTGTGGCGGCATCCTTCGGCGCAGTACTATGCTCCTCCCGAAGCGGCTGGCCGGGTAACCTGTCGGGTCAGGTGAGTCTGCCACGCCCACGATCTCCCCGCTTCACAGCATCACTTCTGCCGCGCCTCTCCCGTGACCCTGCCTGACTACTCCAAGCTGCAGTTCGAGGACCTGCCCACGGGGTCGACTGCGGTGGCGGGCGACGCCACCAGCACCGGAGGCTCGGGCACGGGCACCCCCGAGGGCATCCACCTCGATCCGGTCTACGGCCCCGAGCAGGACAGTCTTCCTCACCTGGGCAGCCTGCCGGGCTTCGCACCCTTCGTGCGCGGGCCCTACCCCAGCATGTACGTGGGCCGGCCCTGGACCGTGCGCCAGTACGCGGGCTTCTCAACGGCCGAGGCCTCCAACGAGTTCTATCGCAAGAACCTCGCCGCCGGACAGCGCGGCCTGTCCATCGCCTTCGATCTCGCCACACACCGCGGCTACGACTCCGATCACGAGCGTGTGATGGGGGACGTGGGCATGGCGGGTGTCGCCATCGATTCGATCCTGGACATGCGCATCCTCTTCAGTGGCATCCCGCTCGATTCCATGAGCGTGTCCATGACCATGAACGGCGCCGTGCTGCCCATCATGGCGCTCTACATCGTGGCCGCCGAAGAGCAGGGCGTGGCTCCCGAGCAGCTGTCCGGCACCATCCAGAACGACATCCTCAAAGAGTTCATGGTGCGTAACACCTACATCTATCCGCCTGAGGGATCGATGCGCATCGTGCGCGACATCTTTGAGTACACGTCCAAGCGCATGCCGCGCTTCAACTCGATCTCGATCTCGGGCTATCACATGCAGGAGGCCGGGGCCACGGCCGACCTCGAGCTGGCCTACACCCTCAGCGATGGCATCGAGTACGTGCGCGCGGGAATGGAGGCCGGCCTCGACATCGAGGACTTCGCCCCGCGGCTGTCGTTCTTCTTCGGCATCGGTATGGACTACTTCATGGAGATCGCCAAGCTGCGCGCCGCGCGGCTCCTGTGGGCGCGGCTGATGAAGTCCCTGGGGGCGAAGTCCGACAAGTCGCTCATGCTGCGCACCCACTGCCAGACCTCGGGCTGGTCGCTCACCGCCCAGGACCCGCACACCAACGTCGTACGCACCTCTATCGAGGCCCTGGCCGCGGTGCATGGGGGCACCCAGTCCCTGCACACCAACTCCCTGGACGAGGCCCTGGCCCTGCCCACCGATGCCTCGGCACGCATCGCCCGCAACACCCAGCTGCAGCTGCAACTCGAGTCGGGCACCTGCGATGTGATCGATCCCTGGGGTGGCAGCTGGTTTGTGGAGCGCCTGACCCATGACCTGTGCCAGCGCGCCCAAGAGCACATCGACGAGATCGAGTCCATGGGTGGCATGACCCGCGCCATCGAGGCGGGCAGTCCCAAGTTGCGTATCGAAGAGGCCGCCGCCCGCGCCCAGGCGCGCATCGATTCGGGCCGCCAGGTGATCGTGGGGGTCAACCGCTTCGAGAGCGACTCCCCCGAGCCGATAGAGGTGCGGAGTGTGGAGGCCACCGAAGTACGCGAGGCCCAGATGCGGCGGCTGGAGGAGCTGCGCCGGGACCGGGATGGGGCCGAGGTGGACGCCGCCCTGGCCGCTCTGACCCAATGCGCAGAGGATTCAAGCGGCAACCTGCTCGACCTTGCCGTTGTGGCCGCCCGCGCCGGTGCCACGGTGGGGGAGATCTCCTCCGCTCTCGAAAGCGTCTGGGGCCGACATCAGGCGCAGATCCGCACCCAGGGTGGCGTATACTCCGGCGAAATGGGTGAGTCGAGCGAAACCGTGCGCGCGGTCCGTAACCGGGTGGAGGCCTTCCTGCAGGCCGTCGGCCGTCGGCCACGCATCCTCTTGGCGAAGATGGGTCAGGACGGGCACGACCGTGGTCAGAAGGTGATTGCCACGGCCTTCAGTGACCTCGGATTTGATGTGGACATCGGCTCGCTCTTCCAGACCCCCGCCGAGACCGCGCGCAGTGCGGTGGAAAACGACGTGCACGTGGTGGGCGTCTCCAGTCTGGCGGCGGGGCACAAGACGCTGGTTCCTGCCCTCAAGTCCGAGCTCAGCGCACTCGGTCGCGATGATGTTCTCGTGGTGGTGGGGGGCGTGGTCCCGCCCCAGGACGTACCCGATCTTCTGACAGCTGGCGCCTCCTCGGTCTTCGGGCCGGGTACGGTCATTTCGGAGGCGGCTGGCGAGCTGTTGGACATCTTGACCCAAGGCGCAGAGGGCCCCTGACCCATGGCGGCCCCTCCCAATCTCGACACACTTGAAGCGGGACTCCTCGCCGGGGACCCGGTGCTGCTGGCCCAGGCCATCACCTTGGTGGAGAGCGGGCGTGCGACCGATCGCGAGGCCAGCCGCGAGCTACTGGCACGTCTGGCCCAGAAGTCCGGATCCGCCCAACGCATCGGCATCAGTGGCGTCCCGGGTGTGGGCAAGTCCACCCTGATCGAGACCCTGGGCCTGCGGCTGATCGAGCGCGGCCTCAAGGTGGCGGTACTGGCCGTGGATCCCTCGAGCACCCTCTCGGGCGGCTCGATCCTGGGGGACAAGTCGCGCATGGGCGCTCTGGCCCAGAGCGAGGGTGCCTTCATCCGCCCCTCACCCTCGGCTGCGACCCTGGGCGGGGTGGCCCGTCGCACGCGCGAGGCCATGGAACTATGCGAAGCCGCGGGCTTTGACGTGGTACTTGTGGAGACGGTGGGCGTGGGCCAGTCGGAGACCTCGGTGGCGGATATGGTGGACCTGTTCCTGGTCCTGACCCTGCCGGGTGCCGGCGACGAGCTGCAGGGCATCAAGAAGGGCATTCTGGAGCACGCCGACATCATCGCCGTCAACAAGGCCGACGGGGAGCGCGTCGATCTGGCCAGGGCTTCGGTGGCCGATCATGCCGCGGCCCTGCACTATGCCAGCCCTGAATCGGCTCACTGGACGCCCTGCGCATTGGCTATCAGCGCACAGACGGGAGATGGCTTGGACGAGCTCTGGGAGCTGGTCCAAGAGCATCGCCGCTCCTTGAGCGAGGCAGGTGTGCTCGAAGAGAAGCGCCGGGCGCAACGCGCGCGCTGGATGTGGAATACGCTGGAAGAGAGACTGATGGACGCGTTCCGGGATCACCCTGAGGTAGCGGCCCGTCTGGAGGCGGCTCAGGAGAGCGTGCGTGCCGGGGAGCAGACCCCCGAAGAGGCCGCGGATGGACTGCTGTCTCTTTTTCTCGGGTGAGATAGTGGCACACCCTCTTGAGTGACGCCCCCGTCAGCCTTCGCTGGAGCTCTCCTGCGCCGGGTTGTGATACCGAGCGCCGTGATGGCGCCCAGGATGAGGGCCGAGCCGTAGTGGGGCAGGTGGTAGATCACGATGTTGCGCATCTTGACCCAACCAAAGAGGGGAGGGGTGAAGGGCTTTACCGCCATGCGCATGGGCGCCTCAGGATCCAGGCTGTGTCCTGACTGATAGAACCGGTATTGGCCCCAGGCAGCCAAGCAGAGGATGGACAGGAGCAGCAGGTAGGCTGCGGGCCTGTGCAGGCCTGGGCCGAGCAGGGCCGCTCCCAAGGCGAAAGCGCCGATCCCTGAGATGACCCAGACCAGAATGCCCGTGCGAAGCTCTGGTACATCCGGAGGGAATTGGATCCCCACATAGTGGGAGAGGACTTGGAACTCATGGGCGTCTCCAGCGATGCGATCGGCGTAGACGCGCAACGTAGGCGACTCAGTCGGATACTGGGGTGAAGTGAAGCGCACGCTCAGCAAGGGGACCCAGGCCGAGATGAGGAGGAGAATTCCAGCGATCAGCAGTGCTCGGCGGGAGCCGGGCTGTGTTTGCATCGAACTCACTTGCTGTCCCGCTTCATGATCGTCTCCAGCTGCAGGCGAAGATCTTCTTCCGGGAGGAGCCCAGCCACGGATCGCACGAGGCCGTCCGGGCCGATGATCACGGTGGTGGGTAAGTACTTAATGCCGTATTGCTCGGAGATCGTCTTGTCCATGTCGAGCAAGACCGGGAAAGTGATAGCCGTGTCCTTCACGAAATCCGCCACGCGTTCCCGGCGCTCATTGGCCGAGACCCGGACCACCTGAATCCCCTGTCCTTCGAATTCCTCGCTGATCCTCTGGAGTCCACCGGACTCCCACTTGCAGCGGCCTCACCAGGTGGCGAAGAAACTCAAGACCGTATAGTCGCGGCGCGGGGCGGGCGTCAGCGAGTAGGTGTCTCCCGAGAGAGTCTCGGTGATGAACTGAGGGGCTATCTCGCCTACGCCGATCAGGGACCTGCGCTCGACGATGGGGAGGCACGAGGCCGTGAATGTCAGACCGCGCAGGTTCATCTTCTTGAGGTCTGCACCTTCGCAGTTGCTCTCATAACCCACTTCGAGATAGGGGCACATGAAGTACGCCAAGGGGTCGAGGAGCTGCAGAGGGGCGAGTTGAATCTCGTGTCCTGTGCCCAGGCGCACACGGTGTTCGTCCACTCCGCCAAAGTAGTAATCGCGCTTGGCCACCACGCGGGGGTGGTCCCGGCTCAGGGCATTCACGCGTGCGAACTTGACGACATCGGACGGGTCTGCTGGGACCCAACCCACCCCTGAGACGAAGAACTCGGCCCAGCAGTGGTAGTCGTCGGAGATGTCGTCCTCAGCTTCCTTGGAGAGTCGCAGGCCGTAGACCTCTCGTGCGGGGACGCCCACCGACCGTGCAAGAGCGATAAAGGTCGAAGAGAAGTCTGCACACTTGCCCTTGCGAGCGTTGAGAAACTCCGGGACATCTCCCGTGCCGCAGCCGACGATCTTGGGATCCCTCTCGAAGTTGTCGACGATGTAGTCGTACACAACGCGTGCGCGCTCAAGAGCAGTCAAGCCCTCCACGGGAAGCGATGCGGTGAGCTCGCTTAGTGCGAGGCGAACCGCGGGGTCCAAGTCCAGGAAGGGCTGAGTCAGGATGGAGGGGGGCGCATCGTGCGCTCCCGAGAAGTCCCGGACCAACCGCTCCTCGCGCTTGACCTCGAAGCTGAACTCCAAGGTCGCATCACCCTCTGCCTGGAGCCAGCGCAGGAACAGAGCCGTGTTCCCGAACTCCCTCTCCCGGTA
This sequence comes from Planctomycetota bacterium, assembly GCA_002720975.1. Classification (GTDB taxonomy): domain Bacteria; phylum Planctomycetota; class UBA1135; order UBA1135. The sequence goes on from PBIX01000013.1 coordinate 15,898, forward strand.
GACGCCTTGCCGCTGGTAGTTGCCGGAAATCTGGACGTTCTCGACAGTCTGGGAGTCGTCTGAAACGGGATAGGGCACCCAGAGTTTGAGGTACTTGGATCCCACCGGATTGGGGATCTGGACGTGCATCGAGACCTTGGCGTGGCGTCGCACGGGTGGGGGGGCAGAGTCCCCCTGGCCGTGTGCCAAGGGGACTGCGGTTCCCAGGAGAGACGCCAAGAGAAGGTGCATGAGTCTCATCGTTTCTTCTTCTAAAGGGCTGTGGTGAGACCTACTTCAGGGCGCTCCATTCAAGGTCCTTGGACCACTCATCCTCGGGGATGACGATCATGCGGCCCCGCATTTCCATGTGGAGCTCGCTGCAGAACCAGAGGCAGTAGTACCAGAACACTCCCGAGCGCTCGGCTGTGAATTCCAGGTGCTTGTTCTCACCCGGGTCGATGCTCTCCATCACGTCGTAGCCGGTGAGCGACCAACCATGGCTCATGTCCAAGGACATCTCGATGTTCTGGAGCTCCACGTCCACATCCCAACCTTCGGGAACAGTGAACATGTCGGGCGTGAAGAAACTGCGCACGGCGGTCATCTTCACATGGGCCACCTTGTTGTCGTAGTCATACTCGACACCAGGCGTCATGCTCTCTTCAGGTAGGTCGTAGACCTTCTTGGCACGCTTGGTGATCAAGTCCACGGGGATGCCCTGGGCATAGTGAGACTCGGGCGGCAGCGACATCTGGTCGATGAGAGGTGCCGGAATGGTCTCAATGTCATAGAGCTCGTGGTTTTCACAGATCAGCGGTCCGTGGGGCAGGAACGTGTCCTTGGTCAGCTTATTCATGATGACCAGGTACTTTCCGTACGGCTCGGCCGTGTCTCCACCCGGAACCATGAGGTGACCCACGGAATAGTGGGCCGGGATCGTGTCCACCACGGTCCACGGTTCATGCCCGTGCTTCTTGTCCCATGGGTCTCCCAGGGCGACCTTCTTCACGTCGGAGTCCACGAAGTACCCGATGTAGCAGTAGCCCTCGTTGTCGTACTCGATGTGAGTGGGGCCGAGACCTGTGTCCATGTCGCCCGATACGGCTGCGCCATCCATGATAGGGATGCCAAATTCCTCACCGATGAAGTTCTTCTCTTCAATGGCCTTCATGACATTGCGGAAGTCGTAGTGACGGATGAGGGTCGTCGCCTTGCCACTCGAGAGGGCATAGCGACCGGTGGGGTCGATATCGAGACCGTGGGGGTTGAGGGGGCAGGGTGCCGCATAGACGTCAACATCGCTCCACTTGATGATCGGCACCTCGGGGGCCGCCTCGGAGGTGATGTACTTACCTTCTTCAATGGCACGGTTGATGCTCTCGATGTTCCAGTAGAACACGTAGTCCTCCGGCCGCTTGAACATGCCCACCGTGTTGACGGAGCGCTCGGTGTTGTAGGCCGTGTTGATGAACCAGCCATCAGACTCACCCCAACCGGCGCGGACGAGGTCGTACTGCCAGGGGCCCCAGACTTGCCAGGCCGTCTTCATCGTGCCGTCCTCGGCGACATTCACACCGAAAACGCATGAGATATAGGGGCCTTTAAGCATGTCAATATCGACGTCGACGTAGTCCCGGATCTCCTTGGCCGGGTAGGCCTCCAGTTCGATGTTTCCCACAAGCAGTTTCGTGTTCGGTCCGGAAGTGAAGCCGTGCATGCCGCCCTCGACATTCTCCATCCAGAGGATTTCCTCCGTGCGGAAGGTCTCGAGATTCATGCGAGCGATCCTCGCGTTGCGCTTGTCATTGACGAACAGCCAACGTCCATCGTACGTCCCATCCGTTCGGCTCAGAACGGGGTGGTGCGTGTCACCAGAGATGAGAACCTCGCCGGTGCGTGGACTCGTCATCAGCTCTCGCACCTCTGGGTTCGAGGTTGTCCAGCCCCAGCGGGGGTCGACGTTGAAGATCGGGATCTCCGAGAGGAGCTTCATGGAGGGCATGCCGTAGACGTAGATTCCTCCCTGCTGTCCGCCACTGGCGAAACAGTAGAACTCATCGGTCTTCTTCCAGTAGCCGTGCGGCATAGGAAAGGGGCGTGCCCACGGGCTGGCCGCAGGTGCGGAGGCCTCGGCGCTTTGGTCACAGGACTGGAAAGCGATGCATCCGCAGGCAAGGGCAGCGCCAGCGACGAGCCCCTTGATGGTCATTGAAGTTTTGAACATGGTTTGGGGTCCTGGTTACTCGGTGACGTTCATCACGCCGTTCATCTTGTAGTGATCTGTGCTGCAGAAGACGACGCACTCAAAGGGGTACGTGCCAGATTCTGAGGCCTTGAACTTGATGGTCTTCTCATCGCCGGCGCGAATACCGTTGGCCCAGATGTCGTAGGCATAGACGTGAAATCCGTGGCCACTGAACTCTTTGACGCCAGTCAGTGCTGGCAGTTGACCGTTGTCGGTGCCAATGAGCTTCAGCTCGACGACGTCGTCTTTCTTCACGGTGAACTCCGCGGGGTCCCAGCCAGCGATGGCGGCCTTGATTTCGATGCTGACATCGGCGGGGCCCAGCTCGCGGTCGGCTTCACGCGAGGCGCCTACTTTGCGTGCGTATGGGCCGGAGAGGCGTTTGGCTCCGACGATGTACTCGCCATTAGACGCTTGGCTGGTGATAGGGGGAGGGGATTGGCTGCAGGCCGCGGTAAGAACGCAGGCCATGCTCAACAAGTAGGTGGGTCGGAAAGTGGGGATCAGGTTCATCGGGTTTCCTCCAGCAGGAGACTTACGTCGTTCGCCAGGATGTCCTTGGGGACGTCTTGGCCCATGTAGCGAATTCGGATTAGGGATTCCTGGTCGATCAGGACGACCATCCAGGTGTGTTCATTTTTTGAAGCTCCGGCCATGTGCTCGACTGAGACGTTGTAGTCGGCCCAGACCTGGCCCAGATCTTCGGCGCTGCCAGTCAAGAAGGACCACTTGCCGCCGAAGCCTTCGGTGTACTTCTTGGCCTGTTCAGGAGTGTCGTTCTCAGGATCGGTCGTAATCAGGACAAGCTCCAGCTCGCCACCGGCGACCTCCGAGGCAAAGGAATCCTGAATGTCCAGGTATGTGGCGGTGATGGCCCGGCAAATATCGGGGCAACTTGTATAGACGAAACCGACGAGGGCGACTTTTCCCTCCAGGCGCGCGCTTGAGACGCCTTCGCCGTTTTGATCGGTCAGATCAAAAGCGGGGGCAGCCTTCGGCTGGATCAGCTCACTTCGGTGTATGAACGGAGTATCGATATGGCCCAGGCTTGCCTGCACGGGAACGCTGGCTGTAGCGGCCGTGGGAGTGGTGGGCCCGCAGGCTGTCAAGGATCCAAACAGGACACTGAGCAATGAGGTGGCCGCGAGGCCGGGGAAGGAATGTAGGCGCATCAGGATTCTCCAAGCAGTTGGGTTAGATCGCGGACAAGGTCTGCCTCGGGGTCATCCAAACCGACGAAGTCGAAGCGCAGGTTGGCTTCGTGATCGAGGAGGAGGATCTTGTACGTGTGGTAGACGTAATCAGCAGAGGGGTTGTACGTTCGGTTGACGCCGTAGGCTTCCCAGACCTCTTCGCAGGTTTCCATGTCCGCCGTCAGGAAGCTCCACTTTCCGCCGTGGGCTCTCGTGAACGTCTTGATGCGCTCAGGCGTGTCGCGCTCAGGGTCGGTAGTGATGAGGACCAGGCGAAGACTCTTGTCTGTGATTGCGGGCTCGAACTTTTCTCCGATATCCAAGAAGCTGGCTGTGAGCAGGCCGCATACATCCGGGCAACTCGTATAGATGAACCCGATGGCAGTGATCGAGCCCCGGAGATCGTCGTTCGTAAAAGCGTTTCCGTCCTGATCCGTCAGGTTAAAAGCCGGGGCGGGCGTGCCCGCAGGGAGCTTCCTTCGTTCGATGATCCGCTTTCCGGCGGTGTCGAGGTGCAAAGGGCGCGTCGTCGCTGATGCCGGGGCCACGCCCGCTGGGGCCTCAGGGCAGCAGCCTGCAACGCACAGGAGCAGGGGGAGCCCAAGAGCCCATCGGACCCCTACATGCAATCTGCCTGGATGATCGGTTCGTACTTGGATGTTCATGCGGGGGCAACTCTTGGTGATGGAGTGGTCACTTGGGGATATAGAGCTTGCGCCTGAGTTTCTGGACGTAATAGACGATGGCCCAAGCGTCATCCGGGCCTCCGAGCAACTCCGCCGAGGCGGGCATGGGCGTTCCAGGAATACCGAGCATGATCCGCTGGTAGATGTCCTGCAGGTCGTCACCGCCCTTCAGGATGTCTTCCGTGAAGTTGCGCGGGGTGATGGAGAACCCCCAATCGTCCTTGAGGTCCTTGCCCGCATCTCCATCGCCCCGGCCTTCCTTGCCGTGGCAGGTAACGCAAGCGGCGATACCCTCGAAGAGCTCCTTGCCCCGTGCGACCATCTCGGCCGTGGGCTTGGGAGGCGTGCCGACCACCAGGGGGGCACCAGATCCACGTAACTCAAACCAGTTGACGCGGGCGTAGAAGGTGCCCTTGTCCTCTATCACCTCCACAAGGCCCGGAAGTTCCTGAGCCTCTTCCTCGTCGGCGACCTCGATATTCCCCACGGTCAAACTCTTGACGTGCTGGACAAGGGCGTCGATGGCCTCGGGGGGGAGGGTCTCATAGGCACTCATCTCCGTACCGCCGATACCCTTGGCGATGGTCCGAGCAAGGTCTGCATCGGTGGGTAGGCCCTCCACCACGGAACGGAACTTGAAGATCCCCGCCGTGAAATCCCTTGGCTTGATGGTCAGCATCGTGGCAGAGACTCCGTCGCCGATTCCTGTCTCGCCGTGACAGCTCAGGCAGAAGCGACCATAGAGAACCGAACCTTCATACTGGGGCGCGGCTCCCTTAGATTGACCTTCGGAGTCTGCGGCTGTACCGGCTTCGGCGGGAGCCTCGCTGCAGGAGGAGCCGATCAGAAATGTCAATGCGGCAATGGATGCGATATGGACAGTGATCATTGTTCAGTTGGGCCGGGCGTTTGCCTTGATGGCGTCTCTATTGGACGCACTAATTTCGTTCCAAATCCCCGTGGGCACGATGGGCACAACACCGAACACCCGGGGAGGCCTGTGCTTACGGTTGCGTCGGATAGTTCGGGGGTTTCAGGCCTCCATCGTTGGTGGGTCAGAGCTCATTCTCGGATTGGTGCTCTGGGGGCTCAGTCAATGGGCCATTTGCGCAGGTTCGTGGGGAAAGATGCGGTCCGATGTGGGCCCTTGTGCTAAGAAGTTGCCCTCATTTCAGAGCGCCCGGAAGCGGCCCACGCACCCTCACTCCTTGGCGGGCGTGAGGTTCAGCTTCCTTGCCGTTGATGGGCGACGCCTGGCGCATCACGCCCCGTCGCTTTCTCCGAATTGTCCTGAAACCGAGTCAGCTGCGGGCCGTCCTCTCCCTGCACCGGCCCGCAGTCCGGGCTCCTTCGGACCCCTCCGGCTGCCGGCCCTTATCGCTTGGGAGGTAGACGAGAGATGATGAACTCAGATGTTTTGTTGGGTTGCGTTGCGCGCCTGGGGATTGGCCTTGCGGCGCTTTCTGTGGGTCTCGTCAGTGTGGAGACCGCATCGGGGGCCTGGACGAATCCCCTGGCAGGTGGGTTTGACTGTGACCACGTGTTCGTGGAGGCCGACTGCATCAAGGCGGTGGGCAGCAGCATCCGGAAAGACAAGAAAGGCGGGGGAGTCTCGGTGGGCGGCGTTCACGTGACCAACGTCAACGAGGCCTGCCCCAAGTTCAAGTCCGCCTGTCTGCACACCTATACCGAGTCCAATGACCTGCCCGGGTTCCAGAGGAACTACCTGGAAGTCATCGACTACTACGAGCGCATGGGCATGAAAGTACCGAGCCCTCCCGCCAAGCCGGACGACGGTGCCCGGGACCACTGCGGCGAAGTGGGGACACCCTCGACAAAGATCAGTATTGCCAGCTTCACCAACGCCGCGGGGCCGGGAAAGGTAGCGACCCACTGGGAGCTACGAACGAAGACGGCGAACGACACTCAGGATCGATTTAGTGGGACCTTCTAACGTGGAGAACATCATGAACCATGGAAACAGACGGTGGTTGGGCCTTGGAGCGTTGGCAGTCTTGTTGGGTGTGGCGTTGAACTCGGGTGAGGCCCGAGGGGCATTGCGCTCCCACTGGATGAAGCAGCAGACGAACCTGCTCGAGGAACGCGGTCCACTGGTCGTGGCTCACCAGAATACGGGGATCGAAATGCAGGTCAGTGCGCCCGGTGGAAGCGTGAACCAGGATCGGCTGGTGCGCATTCTCGATCGGCGCGAGGAGTACGCCTATCACAACGAGCTTGAGTTCTCTTGGCCCGTGGGCGCCCAGCTCGTCGTGAATGGAGGTACGCCGCAGTCCCTGGTGTGGGTGGATGCTCCTCTGGGGGAGCCCGACTACTTCATGGGTTGGATTCTCGCCAGCGATCTCCTGCTCTGGGACAACAGCGGTGACGTGACGGTCTGGGACGGAGATGGACATACGCTGACATTCGCCCTGCGGGGAGTGTTTTGATGGCCCGCGCCAAGGATCTGATACCGTCGAGAACCAGTGCCTCGCAAGTTTCTCATCAACTTCAACCAATAGGTAAACAACGAAATGCTCAACCCCGACAAGATTACTTCTGTGGGCCACGGACTCATTGCGCTCGTCATTTTGGTCGCAGCCGGTTGTGAATCGCCGTACAGCGCAGATGTGGCGCCAGACGCGACCTCCGTCTTCCATGCCGGAAAGGCGTTCCGCTCTGATGGGTGGCTCCGGATTCCTTGGTTCGAGTTGACCACGGGGACCGATCGCATGGTGGAAGGGACGGTGGATTGGTTTGACGACCTCAACCATGACGGGATGCGCCAGGACGGTGAGCCCTCCGAGTCCTCTCACGAGGGTGAACCCGGTGTCCCGACGGCGCGCTGGCGCTCGGGCGAATTGCGCGTGCCTGCTGCTTTCACCATGCCCACCTTGCATGTCAGGGTGATCCTGGAATCAGGAGCGCAATGGGAGCGCACCTGGCCGGTCCAGTAGCCGCGAGTACCGACAGGAAGTGATTCCAGATGCAGCCCACATTTTACGTCGGGCCGTTTCTGTTCAGCACGTCGGGCGCGTGGTGTGGGCTGTGTTTGTTTGTTGTGGCATGGGTGGCTCGCAGTGAGTGCCACCGGCATTTGCTTAAGGCGCGACACCTGGGGTATTTCTGTCTGGGTGCCGCGCCCTTGATGGCGGCGGGAGGGGCTTTGGCCCACGCCGTGGACGTGGGAGGTTGGAGAGTCCTGGGCTACTGGCTCTACGCATCGGCTGTGTATCCCGGCGCGTCTTTCCTGGGCGGCGCCCTGGCGTGTTGGATCGCCGCGGGCCTGTATGCACGCGTCGTCTTCGGCCGCGGCCCGCGGGGGCTGGCCTTCCTCGACGCTCTGGCTCCTTCAGTCCTGCTCATGTACGGCCTGGGACGCATCGGTTGTCACCTGGCAGGGCACAGCACCTGCTGCGGTCGTCCCAGCGAGTCTTGGTATGCGGTGCTCTACCCGCACACCGTCGGTCTCGATGTGCGCGTGGTTCCTATGGCCTTGGTGGAAGCGGCATTCGCCTTGGGCCTCTTCTCGTGGCTCTGGTGTCACCGTCGTCGCATGTCACGCAGAGGGTCCGTCTTTGCCTGGCATTGGATTCTCTTGAGCATGGAGCGATTGTGTGTTGAGCCATGGCGCCTCAACCCTCGTCACGCCTTCGGCCTGACCCAAGCCCAGTGGGTCTCCATGGCACTGCTCGCGTCGGGGATCGTGTTTCTCCGATGGACCAACAGGAGCGCCCCGCCTCCTGAGAAAACAGGGGCCGCAGACCGCGGGTCGGGTTCGTAACATGGCGCGGTGGACCACCCCGCTTCCAAATGCACTCCCCTCGCGGTGGCTCTCGCTGCGGTCTTCCTGACTGCTCCGCTGCAGGCCCAGAAATGGGGACCCTGGCAGGTCATCGGTGCCTTTGACCATCCCGAAGGGGCCAAGAACCTGGAGAGGGCTCACAATCCAGAACGATCACTCGGTGGCATGCAGTTCGGTCGTGCGGGACCGCGGTTTGGGGCAGTGAACCGTGGGACGCACGGTTCGTCGCTGGATTGGATGCCCCTNCCGGGGGNTAGCGCNCAGTTGGATGTGGGAGATATCGACTTTCTCCGGATCCTGACACCTCCAGAGAAGGCTCCCAAGTGGGCTGAGACGGCGGCCGCCTACTTGTATCGGACCGTTGAGGCCCGGGCGGATCGCGAGGTCTCCGTCCACGTGGGCAGTGACGATGGGATGCGCCTCTGGCTCAACGGAATCCTTCTGCGCGATGACCCTTATGACCGGGAACTCAACCTCCGAGACGGTGCCGTTGAGCTCGCGCTGAAGAAAGGTACCAATCACCTGCTCGTCAAGGTCGTGAACTCCGGCGGCGGTTGGAAATTCCGGCTCAGCTCCTTTCGGGATCTGCCTACACAGGCCATCAACTCAGCGGTGGAGAAGGGAGTCAACCACCTGTTGAACAACCAACTCCTCGACGGCTCTTGGGGCGGGTGGCGTCACCTACGGCCGGGGAGTGTGGCCATGCGTACGTATACGTTGCTCCGGAGCGGGGTGCACCCTGGTCATCCTGTCATTCAACGCGCACGAGCCTTCATCCTGAACCACGACAACGATGCCACCTACGTTGCGTCAGCCAAGATCCTGGCCCTGGCCGCCATGGATCAGGAAGGTGATCGCCTCCGGATCAAGCGCCTCGTCGATGGTCTACTGGACAACCGGGCAGAGAACGGTCTCTTCGAATACTCCATCGGTGGCTACAACTCTCACCTGGAAGAGGACCTCTCCAACAGCCTCCTGGCCGCCTTGGCCTTGCGCGCAGCGGATCAGGTGGGCGTCAAGGCCAGCAAGCGTGGCTGGGAGGATCTGGCGCGAGGCACCTTGCTATGCCAAGGCCCGTCCGATGGCGTGCCGCGCACGGGGTTGGATGTTGAGCCTCGGGGCTTCCGCTATCGCCCGGATACCTGGGAGACCAGCTCCATGACCACAGCCGGCGTGTCCATCCTTGAGATCTACCTGCAGCATGCCGGTCGGCGTGGAGCGAGCAAATTCACCGGACCCGCGCAGGCTGGGGTCCGAGCGGGCAAGGAGTGGCTGCGGCGGCACTTCTCATGGGATTCCAACGTGGGGCAATCTAACGGGGCTCACCACTACTTCAGCGTCTACGGTATGGAGCGTGTCGGGAGTCTGCTGGGCACTACTGTTGTGGCCGACCAGGACTGGTATGGCGAGGGTGCCCGTAAACTCATCGCTTGGCAGAGACCGGATGGCACCTGGCCAGAGGATGTGCCCCTCGGCACGGAGTTGGCTCTGCTCTTCCTGGGTAGGGCCACGGCCTACTCACCAAAGGGCGAAGCCGTTTCCGATTCCAGAGGCTGGTTCAGTGATAGCGACACAGCGGACTTCAACCTGAGAGCCTCAGGTGACACGCCCCTGACTTTCTGGGTGGATGGGATCTCGGCCAGCAAGCTCTCCGACCTTGAGTGGGAGGGAGAAGCCGGTGATGGCTTGCGCGTTGCCAAGGTGCAGTACTACGCGCAACGGGACACTCCTGGCAGCAAGATCCATCTCATCGCCAGCCTGGATCATGATGCCCAGCGAGCTTCAGGGTTGACGCGCTTTGCTGCACAGCACCGGTTTCCGGCCAATGGGACATGGATCATCCATTCCCGCATGTTGTGCCATCGTCAACCAGCGGAGGAAGGTCTCGTTCCGGAAGAGGTCGAACTCCTCTCTGCAAGCCTCGAAGTCACCTTGGAAGACGTCGTGACGGCCGAGCAGCTGCTCTACTCCGTTCAAGCCCAGGAGAATCGTGTCCTCGGTACCGGGGTGAAGGCCACTGCAACCTCCCAGATCGAAGGGGAGGAGTGTGCCAAGGCTGTTGACGGGCTCTACGCCACCCGCTGGCATTGCGCCGTGACGGACCCCGATCCCAAGCTCACACTCACCTTTCCAAGAGCCTTGCGTGGTCGTCGCATTCTCCTGAGCCATGGCTGGCCGCGCCCGCGCTACAGCCAGTTCCAGCGGCCACTGCGTGTAGAGGTGTTCGTCAACGGGAAGCTCGATCGCACGATAGAGATGGACCCGGATGCCATGTCAAAAACCGAGATCGATCTTGGGCGCTCTCGCAGCATTCGGCAACTGGAGCTACGTATCACTGAGGCCCATTATGGCCGCGTTGGCGCCTCCCCTCTGGGGTTCTCCGAGGTGGAGATCCTGCGCTGATCCGGTCAGCGATTGTCCGAGCCCTGTTCCACCGTGGAGATCCCGCCCAGGGTGAAGTAGGCCCGGGCCCAGAACCCGCTGCGGGCACAGCCCATGACACCGTAGAGGATTGCAATGGCCAGGGAGACCGGAAGGCTGATCCAGGAGCTGGGTTCCTGCAGGATGACAGGGTTGGGTTCTTGAGTGGAGAGTCCTGCGAAGGACGTGTCGGACCCGGGTAGGGTGAAGAGCAACGTCAGGTGCAGGATGACGGTCGCCAGGAGTAGCGCCATATCGACGGCCGTTGCACGGATGACTCGCTTTGGACCAGCCTTCACCAACCGCCAGGCATGTTGAATCGCGGAGCCCACTCCGCGCTGGTTTCGCACCAGGGACTGCAACGAGAGCTGGAACAGGATCGAGAGTAGGAAACTGTACGCCATCAGCAAGACGATCAAGCCGCCGGCAATCAGCGTACCCAGGAAGCGCAGGCCTGAGAGATCGGTACTGCCCATGAACAAATGTATCGGTCCCACGAACAACACCGTGGCGATGAACATCATCAGAGGAAACAGTAACCACATTCCCAAACCCGCCCGCGAGAACCCGCGCCCCGCCTTCCACGCGGCCCGAAGGGTGGGCATGGGGCGTCCTCCTCGGGCCTTATCCCAATGGTCCTGCGAAGACAGACCCCCAAGACCAGCAGCCAAGCGAAAGAGGATGAGTGCGAAGGGCACGAAGAACACGCTGGAAACGAACCCCATTTCCAACCCCTGATTGAACAAGGAGTCCAACTCGGGCACGGCCTGCAGTGTCCTGCCCAGTTTTTCGAGGATAGCACGACTGACTCCTGGTAGTGCTCGGTCCATCACCGGCGCGAAGACAATGACCCCGAAGGTGCCCCCCAATACCACGGACTGATAAGCCAGACCTGATATCAAGAACCACTTGAGTCGGCTGACCCGCTGGATGCAGGTAAGCATCATCTGCAAGGCGCTGCGCAGACCGTCAAGGGTTTGGGGTTCTGTCGTACTGTTCATGGTCAAGGCGGCCTTGGCCCACAAGAGCCTAGCAGGTCAGATCGGATTCAGCGGTGGCTACTTGCGCTCCATGATGGCGATACCGAAGCGTGAACTCACTAGCGGGATTGCCCCGTACACGGCCTTGCGTTCATAGGAGTCATCGACCCAATTCCAGATCTTCTGACCGTAGTCCCACCCGAAGCGCGCGGCCCCGTACTCGCTGGTGTCCTTGTGCACGATGGCCACCACATCGGGGGGGGATTGCTTCAGCTCCGCGAGGATCGTCGCCTCACCCCAGATCAACAGTTCGGGGGGCATGAAATTCACGTGTCGCGTGGGCGAGCGTCGGCGCAGGAGGTAGTTGAGCATGACCCCTTCGGGCAGGACGAGCAGCGTGTCCTCTGGACCCAGGCGCTGCCGTAAGTCGGCCAGGGCTTCAGCCATTTCTGCCCCTCGCCAACGCGCACGAATCACGTCCCCTTCCGTCCCGACCTCATGCTCCGCGGTTGCTGGCCAACTCTTGAACAGGCGTCGGTGGTACCAGGCGTGGGATTCACCCAGGTGGATCAGCATGATCATCGCCAAGCCTCCCAGGGTCGCTGCCCGGAGAAACTCGCCCGGCCTCCCCCGCGCGATCAACCAGCGCGGGATGCATCCAACCGCCACGGCAGTCAGAACCACCGTTGCGGGCAAGGCCAACACGAAGCCGTAGTGTCTCAGTTGAGGGTTCAGGATCATCTTGCCCATCAATAGGAAGGCGAAGATGCACAGAGCCAGGGCATCAGCCGCCCTTGTCGGCTCGTCCGGGTGCCCGCGTGCTCTCAGGAGTGCACGAACCTGAAAGGCAAGGACAACCAAGAGCAGGATCGGGAAGGGGCTCGCAAGGTGACGCCATTGGCCCTCAGCTTGGCCCATGATAACGAGGCCCAGGCAGACGCCGCCTGCACGGGCCGCAAGTGTCCGCAATGCAGATCCCGACCCTCGCATACAGATGGCAACGAGTATTCCGTACACCGTCAGGTATCCCACCGCCCAGCGGACCATATTGGTGAGGTTTCCCCATGGGTCATCACTCCCAAGAATGGCCCTGTAGAAAGGCAGGTCGCGTATGGACGCGTTGCCGAGATGAGCCCACCCACCCAACAGGGCAATGGGGGCGTCCTGGGCGCCAAGTGTGTAGGACAAGATCCCAAAGGCCAACGCAATCGGGATGGCGATGCCGACCCCAAAGAGTATCCGCCGACCACCGACCGGTGCTGCGAACAGGCGGGCGATGGTGGCTGCGCTGGCTGCGAGGGCGACTTCCGCCTTCGTCAAGAGGACCAGGCCCAGGAGTACTCCCGCCCACAAGGTCGAGAGTCTTGATTGGCCGCGGCTCAACAGCCGCAAGGCCCCGAGGGACAGGATCAAGCCATGGGTCAACTCGTGGGAATAGGGCGTGACGAAGTTGTAGTTGCCGATGGAGGCGTAGCGTCCGAAGGCGAAAATGCACAGGAACAAGGCACCGCCAGCGGCCGCCGCCGCGTTTCCTGCCCAGCGGCGAATACTGTCGGTGAACAACTCCAAGGTCAGAATGAGCAGCGCGAGGTTGACCGCGATCAGGGTCGTCAGCGAAGTACCCACAAGCTTGAACCACAGGGCATTCCACCATGCGGAGAGCGGGCCGTTGAACCAGGCCACGTCACGGTGCAGAGCATCGCCCAGGGTCAGCCGCCACGGCACGTACAACTCTCGACCGAAGTCCACCTGTACGTCGGGCCAGCGACGCCAACTCCAGGCCGCCAGGATCGCGGCCAGGCCCCAGAGGCACCAACGCACCCTACGCCAGGCTTGCTCCTCTCCTGTGTCCACCATCACCTCGTCTTCATCCACTGCACAATCCGCATGCGAAGAGGTTCCAGTGGGGCCGGGCCCGAGGCTTGGATCAACTCATGCAGGGGCCCATCGTCGAACTGGGGGCCCCACCGTCGTTCGCATCGGGCCCGGATGGAGAGAAACTGTTCGTATCCGACGGGTGCGCCTACGGCGCGACCCGGGTAGAGGAGGATGTCGTCAATGGCCTGGGATGCGGCTTCCCGGCCCATGGACGTGGAGTCTATCAGGTACTTCGAAGCCTCATCGCGTATCCAACCTTTGGCGTGGATACCGGTGTCCGTCACGGAGAGGGCGTAGGCGTTGAGTCGAAGGACAAGATCGGAAAGGTCATCGCCGCGCGCGGACTGGTAGAGGGTCCAACCATCGAACCAGGCTGAGAAGGATGAGCCGGAGCTGGATTCTCGCTCCGAAGAGGCTGGGGCGTTGGTTGCGAGATACTCACTCAGGGTACTCGAGGAGCCATCTTGATCGATGTTGGCCAGGAACTGCTCGAGAATGACCTGCACCGCCTCTTCATGCCGAGCATGAAATTCCAGAGGGGGGACGGAGAGGCTCGTTGCTGTCAGCAGCAGGTGCCGGTAGTAGCCCTGGTCGGGGTTGCTTCCGGCAAGGGAGCCCTCGGGGGCGTGCTTGGCGATTTGAGCGAGCCTCTCATCCAACATGTCGAGTCGCTCCCCGAGGGCCACCTGCAGCACCTCGGCCCCTCTTGCGCGCCACTGGGCGCTCTCGATCTCAGAGAGGTCGGTCTCCTCCGCAAGACGCTTGGAGAGTAGAGCCAGCCATTGTGGTAGCTGGGATTCCCGGGCGGTGCGTAATCGGTCCAAGGCCTTCGCGACACCATGGGCCGCGGGCAGCAAGCCCTCTTCCTGTCGTGCAGCAAGCTCGCGATCCAGAGCCACGAGGTCGTTGCCTTGAGCCTGCACCCGCTCAAACCACGCCGTCAGGAGGGTTCCGTCTCCGAGCGGGGATTGCTCTTCCAGTTCGACCGGCGCGGCATCTCCCAGGAGCCAGTCCTCTGAGGATGCCTCTCCTCGTTCCGGCCAGAGGACATCGCGGCCACGCCAGTCCATGGAAGTGCGCTCCACCAAGAGTTGAAACCGCGCTGATTCGAAGAGCAGTGCCCGATCGGAGCTCAGAGAGCTTGACCCGAACCGAGTGTGTAGATACTGCAGCTCCCACTTGCGTTGACCGAGGTCGAGCTGAAGCCACTTGGGGTCGGCGGTGAGCCAGGACAGACTGCGGCCCTTGACGTTACCCATGAGAGCTGCGAGCCGTACACGATCTGCTTTTGCCAATCGGGTTTCGGCCAAGAAAGCATCGAGTGCGGCATCTTCATGCGGTGGCACCGATCCAGAGTAGCTCCTGCCTCCGGGCAGACCGCAGGCACCCAGGGCGCCCAGCATGACAAGGGCCCAACGGGGGCGGGGTACGGATCTTGCGATGATTTGGAGCATGGGTTGGGAATTCGCTGCTGTTGCGCCCTCACCGGTCAGGCTATCCTAGGTCCTTATGGGACAGTCTCCTAATTCGAACACCACAACCCTGGGCGTGCGTGTAGAAGCCGCCGCGCAGTTCGACCCTGAGCGTTCCGACCCGGACCGCCCTCATCACTTCTACGCCTATCGGATACGCATAACCAACGAAGGCGAAGACACGGTGCAGTTGCTTCGCCGCCGCTGGGAAATCCGCGACGCGAATAACAACACAGAGACAGTGAGTGGCAATGGTGTGGTCGGATATCAGCCCACTTTCGAACCTGGCATGAGCTTCGAGTACACCAGCTACTGTCCCCTCAAGACCGAGTGGGGGACGATGGAGGGCTGCTTCACCTTCGAACGCAAGGGTGGCGAGCACTTCGACGTAACCGTTGGACGGTTCTTCTTGGTGCCCAGCGCAGACAACGCCGAAGTCTTCTAG
>PBIX01000014.1 GCA_002720975.1 Planctomycetota bacterium
TCTCGGGGGTTCGGGGGACGAGTGTATGCATCCATTGGACATCCCAGGATTTTGTGACCCAATTCAGCCAATCGTATGCTACATCGCATCTTGATCAGTCCACAATGTATATAGATGAGAATCGTTGAAGCATCTGTTCGAGAAAACTAACCTCCCCGCATGGTAGTGCGGAGCACCTGAATCCACAGGGGATTTATCGTGTTCCAAACCTCATCACTCGATCGCAATGGCCTCTCCGCGCACTGACGGCACCGACATGTTCGTGACCGAGGATGGCACCGAAGTCGCCATGGCGCAGGGCGCAGCCGGCGAAACTACAGGCGGCAACGGAGGGAATCCACTACCGGGACATCAGCCACCCGGGCTTACGGCGAATAAGCCCGAGGATGTCACGGTATCCAATTCCCCATTGTCGCCTGCAGGACCGGAGCAGCAGCAGCAGCAGGCCGAGGCGACGCGGCCGACCATCGCCGGATTTCGATCGCCGACGCAGATGACGGCAGCGGCACGTTCCTCGACCGACAACGTCCGCTTCGACATCGGCAGCAACATCGGCAGCAACGTGGACGGTGAGAAGGGCGACGTGATGGACAAGCTGGCCGAGGCGGTGTTGGGCATCCACAAGTCGATCGCGCTGCTCACGCAGCGCATCGACGACCTGGGAGACCAACGCCGAGGACGCGACGCCGATCAGCCGGCGTCGAGTGGCCCGCTACGCTCCATCAGCCACAAGGATGTGGACAAGCCGGGGAAATACGACGGTAAAGCGTGGCAACAATGGAACGCCGACTTCAAGGCGTTTCTAGCCCGCCGAGACCGTCGTTGGCCAGCAATCCTAGACGGCATCGACGAGCACTCCGAGAACCCGCTGACGCACCACACCACGCAAGAGATCGCCGAGGGGGCCGGGATCTACGACGAGGCGTTGGCGAAGGACTTCACGGACCAGCTCTACGACTACTTGAGGAACTTCACCGCGGGCGAGGCGCTCAGCCGAGTCCTCGCAGGCGGCCGCGAGGGCTCCTGGGAAGCCTGGCGGGTCATGAGCGACCGCGGCCGCAGTCGACGTAAGCTGGAGGTCCACGAGGAGTATAAGAAGCTCATGAGTCCAGGGCAAGTGACCCTCGAAGCGCTCCCCAAGGCTATCGCTGAGTGGGAGACGAACCTGGCGGCGTACTCCTCCTACAACCCCCAAAAAGGCATCGACGAGGACATGAAGAAGCTCATCCTCGAGAACATGTGCCCGGACGCGCTGCAGGAGCACTTGACGGAGAAGCTAGAGCAGGACCTACTCCCGTCATACGATGCCTACAAGCAGGTCATCAACACCTACCTCTACCGCAAGCTCAAGAAGGCCAAGAACGACAAGAAGGCGAGCTTGAAGATGGTGGTCAACGGTGAGGAGGTGGAGAACGAGCCGCTCGAGGACAAGCCCTTCTACGACGGCGACGACATCTGGGACCCGCAGATTCTCGCGCTGCGCCAGCAGGCCGAGCACATCCACGAGCAGCTCAACGCGCTGGTGAAGGGCAAGATGACCAAGAAGGGGAGCCCCGGCAAAGGCGGAGGAGGCGGCGGCAAAGGCCCTGGCAAGGGCGCCGGAGGCCCCACTGGGGGGCCGAGGCCTATGGAGGTGGACCATTCCTCCAAAGATTGCTACGAGTGCGGCGAAATTGGGCACATCGCCGCCAATTGCCCACGCAGACAGGCCGGCGGCGGCAAGGAGCACAAGGGCAAGGGCAAAGGCAAAGGAAAGGGCCCGGGCGGCAAAGGCGGTGGCGGCAAAGGTCCCTGGCAGCCGTCGCTGACGAACTGGAGGTCTTGGTACCCCGGCCCGTCACAGGCCCAGTGGACGGAATGGTTCAAGCAGGGCCCAGGCCAGGCCCCGAACCCATACCGCGGCACCGCGAACCTGTTCGAGCAGGGAGCGCGCCTGTCGAACATGCAGCCGCCGGAGCAATACGGCCTACAGACCCTCTTCACGCAGCCAGGCTCGATGTTCAAGCTGGTGGAGAAAGGCGTGAAGGACGCAGACGCCAAGAACGTGAAGGGCAAGCCGCCGAACTTCGTGGACAGGAACAGCTTCGAGCACCTCGAGGAGGAGGACGACGAGGAGGACAACGAGGCCCCCGTGCAGGTCCCCGAGCGCTACGAGCACAACGGCCCCAAGCGCTACGAGCACAGCCCCAAGCGCTACGAGCGCCGTGAGGCTCCAGAGCGCCAAGCGTTCGTGAGGACCCAGCGTGGACGAGCGACGACGAGCTCGGGAGTCATGGGAGCCATGGGTGTCCCATTTGATGAGCCTCAACCTGGCGAAACTCCCTCAACGGTGGAGACTCGACGTGATGGCGACGAGTCCAATCGACGAGGGCGTTTCGGCAACAAGTTGCACGGCATCGAGCTCGACAAGGACGAGAGTGCCATGGAGTGCAGGAAATGCGGAATTTTGGAGCCTTCACGAGGGCGCCTGATGTGCCGAGGGCGCCAGAAATGCGAACATTGGGAGGCGTCCAAGCAGATCTCCCCAGCAGCGCCGCGAGATCGGAAGCAGGAAATCCCGATTGAGCTGCTGATAAAGCCAAGGTCAAGAAATGCTCAGCGGAGGGCCACGCCCGTTGATCGACCCAGCACTCCGATCGCTGGGAGTCCCTCCGAGCAGTTTGCAGACCTGCTCAACTTCGTGCGCAAGGGCCATGACGGGGACTCCGTCGATCGGCCCGGACTGCGCGTGCTGCGCGAGGTGAAGCCGCCCGTGAAGCTCGCGCCGCTGAAGGACAGCCGTGACAGACCACGGGCACCCAATGGGTGGGAAGTCCTGTCAGCTGTGGTCGACTCCGGCGCCACTGTCACCGCGCTGCATCCTGAGGACGCTCAGGCATACGCGGTTGAAGAAAGTGAGGGGTCCCGCCGTGGCGTCAAGTACGGCACGGCCGGCGCAGAGGACCTCCTCAACATTGGCCAGAAGAAAATCGCGGTGCTGACGCCGGAAGGAACGTTGAGGGGATACCAATCCCAGGTGGTCGAAGACCTGTCGAGTCCCCTCGAGAGCGTGCGCCAACTCCTGGGATCGCGCCACTGCGTGCTCTTCGGCTTGGGAGAAAATGATGATGAACACCTCATCATCAACAAGCTGACCGGCGAGGTGAACCGAATGAGGGACGACGGCCTGAACTACATGCACGACATGCTCGTGGTGCCGCAGGACCAGGTTGCGGACGTTCAGGCGAGGATCGCTAGCGGCGAATCGCCTTTTACGAGGCAGGGCCCTGGCCGTTAGCGACGGTTCAACCTATAAGACCGCTGTGCACAATCAAACCCTCCGCCGATGAGGAGATGGTGAGCTCGAGCGAGGACGAGGGCATGGCAGAGGACCTGTTCGGTCCGGAGGAGGTGGAGGCAGCAGCCGAGAAGGACGACGAGTGCGCCGATTGGACCGACGACTTCATCGTGAGCGACGAGAAGAAGGTCGACAAGGACGGCGGCGACGACGGCGACGAGGCTGACCTCACCTGTGCGCCATGCACAACCGGACGACGTCCCAAGACGCTCAAGTCACCTGTGAGGCCATCGGCGGAGGCAGTGGAGGAGCACTACGCCACGCACTTCCCGTACCGAAATTGGTGTGCAGTGTGCGTGAAGGCCAAAGGAGTTGAGGATGCTCACCGACGCGCCAAGCGCTACGAGCAGAAGGAGTTCGACGGCGAGCTGAAGATCGTGGGCATCGACTACAACTCCATCGACGAGAAGGCGATGAGCACGAGTGAAGAGCTCTGCAAGCTCAAGACGATGGTCATCAAGGACGAGGCCACCGGGGTCGTCTTTCAGCACGTCGCTCCCAAGAAGGGCCCGAGCGACGAGTGGCTGATGAAGCGAGTCTGCCGCGACATCGAGGAGTTGGGCCACTCGGACATGATCCTGAAGACGGACGGCGAGCCGGCGATCGTGGCGGTACAGGCCGAGGTGCAAAGCAGGCGGAAGGCCAGAACCGTGCCGAGGAACCCGCCGGCCTACGACCCGAAGTCCAACGGGCCCATCGAGAAGGCGGTGAGGGACACGGCAGAGCACTCGAGGGCGCTGAAGCTTGGCCTGGAGGAGCGGCTGAAGGGGCACGTCCCGATCGGCGCCGGCATCGTGGAGTGGATACTCGAGCACGCCGCTTTCCTCATCAGCAAGTACTCGGTTGGCCACGACGGCATGACGCCGCACGAGCGTGCCACGGGCCACAAGTGGCACCGGCCCCTGGTGGAGATCGGCGAGGTCGTGCTGGCGAAGCTCATCGGCAAGAGGAAGTACAAGGGCAAGAAGGACAAGCGCAAGAAGAAGCTCGCCGCGCTGTCGATAGAGGCAATCTGGACGGGTCAATGCGCCAGGACCGGGGAGCACCTGGTGGTGATACCCGGCGGAGACGCGTTCAGGTGCCGAACGGTGCGACGCGTTCCAGTGGAAGAACGCTGGAACCTGGAGAAGGTCCTGCAAGTCAAGGCCGTGCCCAGGCGGCCAACACCGTCGCGCGAGGACGCGAGCGCCATTGGACCGAAGTTCGCCGACGAGCAGGCCAAGCGCTACGAGCAGGACGCCAAGCGCTACGAGCAGGACGGGAGGCCACCGAGGCGACCTCACGCACCGGCCCAGCAAGATGAGGAGCCACTGGAGTCAGGAGCAGGCTTGGTGCACCCGGAGGTCAGGGACGCAGACGTCCGCGACTTCCGGATAACCGAGCAGGTCCTGAGTAAGTACGGCGGCTACCTCGATGGATGCCCCGGGTGCGAGCACAAGGCGGCGGGGCACCCCGGGCACCGCGGCCACACCCAAGAGTGCCGGAAGCGCCTACAGGAGCGCATGCAGCAAGATCCTGACGGCCAGACCATACTCCGAGAAGCGAGGCGACGACGAGAGGAGTTGCATGCCGTCGAGACAGAGAAAAGTGCCTCTCCCGGCCAGGGGCACGGCGCCGCGGCCGCCACGACCCCTGCCGCCGAGAGCACGCCTGCGCAGCGGCTAGAACCTCAAGGCCCCGGAGTAACCTCGAAGGCGAAGGACGACGAGAACGAGGAGAAGATCGTGGAAGACGTCAAGGAGAGCGATGAGGAGGACGAGGACGTCGGCGAGGACCTCGAGGAGATCGGGGAGCTCACCGAGGAGAACGTCGCCGAGTCCATGAGAGGGGCCAAGCGAGGCAAGCAGGATGAGCCTCGAGAAGATGACGACGATGGGATGATGAAGAGTGATGAGGACGAAGAGCCCAATACAAAGCGCGCCAAATTAAAGTCGCTGCAGACGGAGATAACCGTCACGACAGAAGACGAACGAGGTAAGGTCATCAGTCGAAGTGAGGGCGTGAGCAAACGAGGCCATGCGCGCCCAAGCCCAGCAGCACTCGGGAAGTGCCCCGAGAAGGCTGCCGAGGCAAGGATGCTCGCGGCGCTACGCGAGCATACAGAGGTGCGGACGATCCTGGCCGAGATCGAGCAAAACTTCAAGGCCAAGGACGCAGCCAAACGGCGAAGCAGCGTGCACCACGACGGCAAGATGGACATAGCCGAAGTGTACTCGCCGCCTAGAGTCACGGAGACGGCGGCGAAGATGGGCTTGAAGCCGGGCTGGGCCCTAGACCTCACCCAAGTTGATGAAGAAGATGGCCAACGGTGGGATTTCTCCGTGGAGGCTAAGAGGAAAAAGGCGAAGGAGAAGATCAAGAACGACAAGCCGTTCATGCTGATCGTGTGCCCCATGTGCGGCCCGTTCAGCTCCGCGTCCAACTTCAACTACATCAACAAGACCAAGGAGGAGGTCAAGGACCAGTTGGAGAAGGCCATGGACCACATCAACTTTGCTGTGGAGCTGTGCATAATGCAGCTGAACGCTGGACGGCTGTTCCTCTTCGAGCACCCGGCGGGCGCGTCCACCTGAGAGACGAAGGTCATGAAGAGCTTACGGGCCCGTGAGGGCGTTTTGAGGGTCAACTTCGACTTCTGCATGGCGGGCATGAAGATCGGCGACAAGAAGGGCGACGAGAACCCCGTCAAGAAGCGCACCGGCCTGGTCACCAACTCGCACGCGCTCTACACCCTGTTCCGTGAGGCACAGTGCCGTGGCGACCACGTCCACGCAGAGATCCTGTCCCGAACTGCAGAATGCCAGGTATACCCTGATAAATTCTGTGAGATACTGTGTGAAGGGGTAAAGAGAGAGTTGTCGACGATAAAATGGCGCAACAGGCTGTGCGAAGAGTACGACATCACGGAGACCTTCGAGAAGCTCTTGAGCGTGCACGAGAAGTACGAGCCCATGCAGACGCCGGCAGAGGAGGACCCGTTCGCGACGCTCTACGACGGCCTCGAGTTCCGTGACGACATTTCCGGAGCGCCGCTTGACAAGGAAGAGGCGATAAAGGCCAGGCGGAAGGAGATCGAGTTCTTCAAGAGATTAGGCGTGTACACAAAGGTCCCGAAGGAGCGGTGGATGAGAGTGATCACCACGAGATGGATTGATCAAAATAAGGGCGACGAGAACGACCCCAACTACCGCGCACGCCTTGTAGCCCGCGAGATAAACCGGATGAAAAGGGATGATCTTTTCGCGGCGACGCCGCCGCTAGAATCGCTGAGGATGATTGTGTCAAAATGCGCTGCAAACCAGCACTACACCGAAGAGTCAGACAGATACATAATCATGTACAACGACGTCAAACGGGCGTACTTTCACGCGCCCGCTAAGCGCCCAGTCTACATCAAGATCCCGGCGGAGGACTTCGAGGCTGGCGACGAGGACATGGTCGGCGTCTTGAACCTCTCCCTTTACGGGACGAGGGACGCCGCCATGAACTGGGCGGCGAAGTACACCGAGGTCATGACCAAAGCGGGATTTCGAACCGGCAAGGCATCTCCATGCAATTTCTATCATCAAGCGAGGGACATCTCGGTGACGGTGCACGGCGATGATTTTACATCGACTGGATCACCGAGAAACCTTCGATGGCTGGAGATGAAGCTCAAGGAACAGTTTGAGCTCGTGACCGAGACCTTCGGAGCAGGCAAAGGACACAATCAACAATTGCGTATTCTGAATCGAGTTATTTCGTGGAGCGACGATGGGATCCAGTACGAGGCGGACCAGAGGCACGCCGAGATCATCATCCAAGAACTTGGACTCTCCGACGCGAGGCCGCTGGCGACACCAGGGACACGTGAGGACGCTGGAAGAGCAGGACCGCCAACATTGACGTCTACGACAACTGCAACGGCAACGACGGCGTACAACCACGAGGCCAAGCGAGACGTGACGACCATCAGCAGCACCGCCGCCGACGACTCCATCGAGGCCAACTGGGAGCGCCACGGTGAGGAAGTCGACTCGGCGGCCAAGCGCTACGAGCAGAAGGGCAAGCGCTACGAGCAGAAGGTCGACTCGTCGGAGGCACTACTCGGCAGTACTGAGGCTCGCATGTTTAGAGGACTAGCAGCTCGTTTAAACTATCTAGCCCAGGACAGGCCAGATTTACAGTACTCGGCCAAGGAGATCTCGAGGAGGATGGCCCGGCCGAGTCAGCGCGACTGGGCACTGCTCAAGCGCGCCGGTCGCTACCTCGTCGGCGCACCGAGGGCTGTGCACACGTTCTTTTGGCAACGTGAGCAGACCCTCCTCGAGACGTCAGTAGACTCCGATTGGGCAGGTTGTACTGGTACCTGCCGCAGCACCTCTGGGGGGGTGGTGCGGCTAGGCTCGCACTTAATAAAGTCGTGGTCGTCCACGCAGGCGACGGTCGCGATGTCGAGCGCCGAGGCCGAACTTTTCAGCCTCACGAAAGGCGCAGCAGTTTCACTAGGTCTTATGTCAGTTGCTAAAGATCTTGGCATAAAGGTCGATGCCAAGATATACTCCGACGCTAGCGCTGCACTAGCTATCTCCCAGCGACAAGGGCTGGGAAAGCTCCGGCACCTCAAAGTACAGTTTTTGTGGGTGCAGGAGAGAATTCGGAGCGGAGACCTCACAGTCCAGAAAGTCGCCGGAGTGGACAATCCGGCAGACTTGCTCACGAAACACCTTGGCGTGGCGGACATGAGGAGACATGTAGAGGCCCTAGGAATACAGACGTCGAGGTCGAGAGCAGCCGCGGCGCCGCGGCTAAGCGCTACGAGCAGCGGCCCAAGCGCTACGAGCAGCGGCGACGGCCACGAAGAATGGCAACGTGGCGATGACGGAACTATCTGCATGGTGCATAGAGTTCCTCGAACGTGCTTGTTTACACCCCTTCGTGTGAAGGGAGCGCCTCCACTGAAGTCTCTCACGGCTGCGAGAGAGACACGAGGCACATTTTGTGACAACGGCGCCAAGTTTCTAAGGCGCGATAATTGGACCAGTCGAGCAACGGCGCATGCGGATATGCATCGACGCTGGATTGGTACTACGACTTTTATCCTGAGGACCCAAGAGGATGCCGAGTGATCTCTCTGCGGCCGCGCGGTGCGGGCACCGTCGGGGCCGTGGGGGGGTGTAGGGATCCAGACCTCTCTCTCGGGGGTTCGGGGGACGAGTGTATGCATCCATTGGACATCCCAGGATTTTGTGAGATTCTTCTGAGACTCTCGATTACTCTCGATTAACTTTGTTGTAACTTTGTTGAGAAATTATAACGAGGTTGTATATAGATGAGAATCGTTGAAGCATCTGTTCGAGAAAACTAACCTCCCCGCATGGTAGTGCGGAGCACCTGAATCCACAGGGGATTTATCGTGTTCCAAACCTCATCACTCGATCGCAATGGCCTCTCCGCGCACTGACGGCACCGACATGTTCGTGACCGAGGATGGCACCGAAGTCGCCATGGCGCAGGGCGCAGCCGGCGAAACTACAGGCGGCAACGGAGGGAATCCACTACCGGGACATCAGCCACCCGGGCTTACGGCGAATAAGCCCGAGGATGTCACGGTATCCAATTCCCCATTGTCGCCTGCAGGACCGGAGCAGCAGCAGCAGGCCGAGGCGACGCGGCCGACCATCGCCGGATTTCGATCGCCGACGCAGATGACGGCAGCGGCACGTTCCTCGACCGACAACGTCCGCTTCGACATCGGCAGCAACATCGGCAGCAACGTGGACGGTGAGAAGGGCGACGTGATGGACAAGCTGGCCGAGGCGGTGTTGGGCATCCACAAGTCGATCGCGCTGCTCACGCAGCGCATCGACGACCTGGGAGACCAACGCCGAGGACGCGACGCCGATCAGCCGGCGTCGAGTGGCCCGCTACGCTCCATCAGCCACAAGGATGTGGACAAGCCGGGGAAATACGACGGTAAAGCGTGGCAACAATGGAACGCCGACTTCAAGGCGTTTCTAGCCCGCCGAGACCGTCGTTGGCCAGCAATCCTAGACGGCATCGACGAGCACTCCGAGAACCCGCTGACGCACCACACCACGCAAGAGATCGCCGAGGGGGCCGGGATCTACGACGAGGCGTTGGCGAAGGACTTCACGGACCAGCTCTACGACTACTTGAGGAACTTCACCGCGGGCGAGGCGCTCAGCCGAGTCCTCGCAGGCGGCCGCGAGGGCTCCTGGGAAGCCTGGCGGGTCATGAGCGACCGCGGCCGCAGTCGACGTAAGCTGGAGGTCCACGAGGAGTATAAGAAGCTCATGAGTCCAGGACAAGTGACCCTCGAAGCGCTCCCCAAGGCTATCGCTGAGTGGGAGACGAACCTGGCGGCGTACTCCTCCTACAACCCCCAAAAAGGCATCGACGAGGACATGAAGAAGCTCATCCTCGAGAACATGTGCCCGGACGCGCTGCAGGAGCACTTGACGGAGAAGCTAGAGCAGGACCTGCTCCCGTCATACGATGCCTACAAGCAGGTCATCAACACCTACCTCTACCGCAAGCTCAAGAAGGCCAAGAACGACAAGAAGGCGAGCTTGAAGATGGTGGTCAACGGTGAGGAGGTGGAGAACGAGCCGCTCGAGGACAAGCCCTTCTACGACGGCGACGACATCTGGGACCCGCAGATTCTCGCGCTGCGCCAGCAGGCCGAGCACATCCACGAGCAGCTCAACGCGCTGGTGAAGGGCAAGATGACCAAGAAGGGGAGCCCCGGCAAAGGCGGAGGAGGCGGCGGCAAAGGCCCTGGCAAGGGCGCCGGAGGCCCCACTGGGGGGCCGAGGCCTATGGAGGTGGACCATTCCTCCAAAGATTGCTACGAGTGCGGCGAAATTGGGCACATCGCCGCCAATTGCCCACGCAGACAGGCCGGCGGCGGCAAGGAGCACAAGGGCAAGGGCAAAGGCAAAGGAAAGGGCCCGGGCGGCAAAGGCGGTGGCGGCAAAGGTCCCTGGCAGCCGTCGCTGACGAACTGGAGGTCTTGGTACCCCGGCCCGTCACAGGCCCAGTGGACGGAATGGTTCAAGCAGGGCCCAGGCCAGGCCCCGAACCCATACCGCGGCACCGCGAACCTGTTCGAGCAGGGAGCGCGCCTGTCGAACATGCAGCCGCCGGAGCAATACGGCCTACAGACCCTCTTCACGCAGCCAGGCTCGATGTTCAAGCTGGTGGAGAAAGGCGTGAAGGACGCAGACGCCAAGAACGTGAAGGGCAAGCCGCCGAACTTCGTGGACAGGAACAGCTTCGAGCACCTCGAGGAGGAGGACGACGAGGAGGACAACGAGGCCCCCGTGCAGGTCCCCGAGCGCTACGAGCACAACGGCCCCAAGCGCTACGAGCACAGCCCCAAGCGCTACGAGCGCCGTGAGGCTCCAGAGCGCCAAGCGTTCGTGAGGACCCAGCGTGGACGAGCGACGACGAGCTCGGGAGTCATGGGAGCCATGGGTGTCCCATCTGATGAGCCTCAACCTGGCGAAACTCCCTCAACGGTGGAGACTCGACGTGATGGCGACGAGTCCAATCGACGAGGGCGTTTCGGCAACAAGTTGCACGGCATCGAGCTCGACAAGGACGAGAGTGCCATGGAGTGCAGGAAATGCGGAATTTTGGAGCCTTCACGAGGGCGCCTGATGTGCCGAGGGCGCCAGAAATGCGAACATTGGGAGGCGTCCAAGCAGATCTCCCCAGCAGCGCCGCGAGATCGGAAGCAGGAAATCCCGATTGAGCTGCTGATAAAGCCAAGGTCAAGAAATGCTCAGCGGAAGGCCACGCCCGTTGATCGACCCAGCACTCCGATCGCTGGGAGTCCCTCCGAGCAGTTTGCAGACCTGCTCAACTTCGTGCGCAAGGGCCATGACGGGGACTCCGTCGATCGGCCCGGACTGCGCGTGCTGCGCGAGGTGAAGCCGCCCGTGAAGCTCGCGCCGCTGAAGGACAGCCGTGACAGACCACGGGCACCCAATGGGTGGGAAGTCCTGTCAGCTGTGGTCGACTCCGGCGCCACTGTCACCGCGCTGCATCCTGAGGACGCTCAGGCATACGCGGTTGAAGAAAGTGAGGGGTCCCGCCGCGGCGTCAAGTACGGCACGGCCGGCGCAGAAGACCTCCTCAACATTGGCCAGAAGAAAATCGCGGTGCTGACGCCGGAAGGAACGTTGAGGGGATACCAATCCCAGGTGGTCGAAGACCTGTCGAGTCCCCTCGAGAGCGTGCGCCAACTCGTGGGATCGCGCCACTGCGTGCTCTTCGGCTTGGGAGAAAATGATGATGAACACCTCATCATCAACAAGCTGACCGGCGAGGTGAACCGAATGAGGGACGACGGCCTGAACTACATGCACGACATGCTCGTGGTGCCGCAGGACCAGGTTGCGGACGTTCAGGCGAGGATCGCTAGCGGCGAATCGCCTTTTACGAGGCAGGGCCCTGGCCGTTAGCGACGGTTCAACCTATAAGACCGCTGTGCACAATCAAACCCTCCGCCGATGAGGAGATGGTGAGCTCGAGCGAGGACGAGGGCATGGCAGAGGACCTGTTCGGTCCGGAGGAGGTGGAGGCAGCAGCCGAGAAGGACGACGAGTGCGCCGATTGGACCGACGACTTCATCGTGAGCGACGAGAAGAAGGTCGACAAGGACGGCGGCGACGACGGCGACGAGGCTGATCTCACCTGTGCGCCATGCACAACCGGACGACGTCCCAAGACGCTCAAGTCACCCGTGAGGCCATCGGCGGAGGCAGTGGAGGAGCACTACGCCACGCACTTCCCGTACCGAAATTGGTGTGCAGTGTGCGTGAAGGCCAAAGGAGTTGAGGATGCTCACCGACGCGCCAAGCGCTACGAGCAGAAGGAGTTCGACGGCGAGCTGAAGATCGTGGGCATCGACTACAACTCCATCGACGAGAAGGCGATGAGCACGAGTGAAGAGCTCTGCAAGCTCAAGACGATGGTCATCAAGGACGAGGCCACCGGGGTCGTCTTTCAGCACGTCGCTCCCAAGAAGGGCCCGAGCGACGAGTGGCTGATGAAGCGAGTCTGCCGCGACATCGAGGAGTTGGGCCACTCGGACATGATCCTGAAGACGGACGGCGAGCCGGCGATCGTGGCGGTACAGGCCGAGGTGCAAAGCAGGCGGAAGGCCAGAACCGTGCCGAGGAACCCGCCGGCCTACGACCCGAAGTCCAACGGGCCCATCGAGAAGGCGGTGAGGGACACGGCAGAGCACTCGAGGGCGCTGAAGCTTGGCCTGGAGGAGCGGCTGAAGGGGCACGTCCCGATCGGCGCCGGCATCGTGGAGTGGATACTCGAGCACGCCGCTTTCCTCATCAGCAAGTACTCGGTTGGCCACGACGGCATGACGCCGCACGAGCGTGCCACGGGCCACAAGTGGCACCGGCCCCTGGTGGAGATCGGCGAGGTCGTGCTGGCGAAGCTCATCGGCAAGAGGAAGTACAAGGGCAAGAAGGACAAGCGCAAGAAGAAGCTCGCCGCGCTGTCGATAGAGGCAATCTGGACGGGTCAATGCGCCAGGACCGGGGAGCACCTGGTGGTGATACCCGGCGGAGACGCGTTCAGGTGCCGAACGGTGCGACGTGTTCCAGTGGAAGAACGCTGGAACCTGGAGAAGGTCCTGCAAGTCAAGGCCGTGCCCAGGCGGCCAACCGTCGCGCGAGGACGCGAGCGCCATTGGACCGAAGTTCGCCGACGAGCAGGCCAAGCGCTACGAGCAGGACGCCAAGCGCTACGAGCAGGACGGGAGGCCACCGAGGCGACCTCACGCACCGGCCCAGCAAGATGAGGAGCCACTGGAGTCAGGAGCAGGCTTGGTGCACCCGGAGGTCAGGGACGCAGACGTCCGCGACTTCCGGATAACCGAGCAGGTCCTGAGTAAGTACGGCGGCTACCTCGATGGATGCCCCGGGTGCGAGCACAAGGCGGCGGGGCACCCCGGGCACCGCGGCCACACCCAAGAGTGCTGGAAGCGCCTACAGGAGCGCATGCAGCAAGAACCTGACGGCCAGACCATACTCCGAGAAGCGAGGCGACGACGAGAGGAGTTGCCTGCCGTCGAGACAGAGAAAAGTGCCTCTCCCGGCCAGGGGCACGGCGCCGCGGCCGCCACGACCCCTGCCGCCGAGAGCACGCCTGCGCAGCGGCTAGAACCTCAAGGCCCCGGAGTAACCTCGAAGGCGAAGGACGACGAGAACGAGGAGAAGATCGTGGAAGACGTCAAGGAGAGCGATGAGGAGGACGAGGACGTCGGCGAGGACCTCGAGGAGATCGGGGAGCTCACCGAGGAGAACGTCGCCGAGTCCATGAGAGGGGCCAAGCGAGGCAAGCAGGATGAGCCTCGAGAAGATGACGACGATGGGATGATGAAGAGTGATGAGGACGAAGAGCCCAATACAAAGCGCGCCAAATTAAAGTCGCTGCAGACGGAGATAACCGTCACGACAGAAGACGAACGAGGTAAGGTCATCAGTCGAAGTGAGGGCGTGAGCAAACGAGGCCATGCGCGCCCAAGCCCAGCAGCACTCGGGAAGTGCCCCGAGAAGGCTGCCGAGGCAAGGATGCTCGCGGCGCTACGCGAGCATACAGAGGTGCGGACGATCCTGGCCGAGATCGAGCAAAACTTCAAGGCCAAGGACGCAGCCAAACGGCGAAGCAGCGTGCACCACGACGGCAAGATGGACATAGCCGAAGTGTACTCGCCGCCTAGAGTCACGGAGACGGCGGCGAAGATGGGCTTGAAGCCGGGCTGGGCCCTAGACCTCACCCAAGTTGATGAAGAAGATGGCCAACGGTGGGATTTCTCCGTGGAGGCTAAGAGGAAAAAGGCGAAGGAGAAGATCAAGAACGACAAGCCGTTCATGCTGATCGTGTGCCCCATGTGCGGCCCGTTCAGCTCCGCGTCCAACTTCAACTACATCAACAAGACCAAGGAGGAGGTCAAGGACCAGTTGGAGAAGGCCATGGACCACATCAACTTTGCTGTGGAGCTGTGCATAATGCAGCTGAACGCTGGACGGCTGTTCCTCTTCGAGCACCCGGCGGGCGCGTCCACCTGGGAGACGAAGGTCATGAAGAGCTTACGGGCCCGTGAGGGCGTTTTGAGGGTCAACTTCGACTTCTGCATGGCGGGCATGAAGATCGGCGACAAGAAGGGCGACGAGAACCCCGTCAAGAAGCGCACCGGCCTGGTCACCAACTCGCACGCGCTCTACACCCTGTTCCGTGAGGCACAGTGCCGTGGCGACCACGTCCACGCAGAGATCCTGTCCCGAACTGCAGAATGCCAGGTATACCCTGAGAAATTCTGTGAGATACTGTGTGAAGGGGTAAAGAGGGAGTTGTCGACGATAAAATGGCGCAACAGGCTGTGCGAAGAGTACGTCATCACGGAGACCTTCGAGAAGCTCTTGAGCGTGCACGAGAAGCACGAGCCCATGCAGACGCCGGCAGAGGAGGACCCGTTCGCGACGCTCTACGACGGCCTCGAGTTCCGTGACGA
>PBIX01000015.1 GCA_002720975.1 Planctomycetota bacterium
AATTGGAGTCGACACTTGTTCTTGTGTCGCGGGCAGCATCAATGTCACCCTCACAGGTGCAAAACCTGGGCAGTTCGGCTATCTCCTCGTCGGCGCGGGGAGCGGAGTCATAACTAACCCCCCTGGCGCCTTGGGTGACCTATGCCTGGTAGGATCCTCAATCGGGCGGTACACCCTTGATTCTGGCGTAACGGACGGTTCTGGCAGCATGAGCACCGACATCCTCAATGCTATCTCAGGCGGTGGAGGTGGTGGAATTCCCAACCCACCGGGCGGAGACTATTGCTCTCCGGCAGGCCAGACTTGGAACTTCCAGTACTGGCACCGCGATGGAATGAACCCCTCAAGATTCTCGCAGGCAATCTCGGTCAAGTTCAACTAAGCCAACAGCGGACCTGTTCAGAGGGCACCCATACGGCCGAGCACGGATCGGGCCCCCCTGCTCGAACCGCGGTGGACATCGCCGCTGAATCACGATTCCTCCCAGGCAAGACATGCACCTCGACGTGCCAACTCTAAGGCAGTCACCGCGAAGAGGTTCCCGCACCTGGGGTTTGCGGTGAAGATTGAGACACCCGGTCACACGAGTGCCCGTGTGTATGGATTCAGGCCTGTGCTTCCTACGTCACCTATTTCTCTCACCCTAAATTGGGTTGAAAATAGGCGTGCGGCACTTGGAAGCCCTCTTGCTTCTTAAAACGATCCCGTTGAATTCCTCGTACGTACGAGTGCCATGGCCCACCAATGTCCTACGTAGGTGCTGCATTCGCATATCGAGACGCCCGTTGAAAACAAGTCACCGCATTGCCCCAATTAGTCATGTACTGTTGCTTGACCGACAAGCGTGCCAAACGTAAAGACTCGCTTTCGCACATACATGCTGACCTAAATGGGGGAGTGGCAATTTGAGAGTCGATCTTGTCACCCAACACAGAAATGGCCCACCCACAAGTATCAACTGTCACAAAGAAGCCCCAGTTTCATTCCTTGCGACCGTGCTGGCTCTTGATCTATTGGAGCGTTCTCCTGCTTCTGTCTGGACCGTCCATTGCGCAATACAATGAGCGACCTGCCTTGGTCGGTTCAGGAAATGCGGAAGTGGACATTAGTGGGCGCTCAATCAAGAACAAGCGAATCCGCACCATTCATGACCCAAGCCCTACAGGTGCGGGAGGATCGGGTGCTTTCATCGTGCGAGACCCATTTCTCGCTTATCAACTAGGCAGAAACCTCAACTTTCGAGAATTCAGGACTCGTGACGGTGTGCTATCAAGCATTGGAGATCTCGCCGGTCTCATGCCAGATGGCACGACAGCAAGTATCACCGCCCGCAATCAACTGAGCTGCTCAGGGTGCCACAACCTGCCCCAGGGTAACGCGGGGGGGGGGGTGAGCTTCCACAAGGACAGCGGCCTCTCTCGCAATACTCCCCACTACTATGGCGCGGGCCTGATTGAGATGATCGCCCTTCAAGTACGCGCCGAAATCCTCTCCACGTGTGATACGAACGACGATGGGTGGATTGATGTGGCGGAAGCGACATCGGCTCCTGCGATCAGCATTGAAACTCATCCTGGAGGCCCAACAGTGGACTTCGGCTCGCTTGCCTTGTCGAATGGCATCACTGGAGTTCCTAACCTAAACAACATTTTCAGTGTTTGGTTCGTGGACAGCAGTGGTAGGCCTGTTGATGGCGCAACAGAAATCGACGGCATGGCGACAGTTGGCTTCAACTTCCACATGTCGGTCTGGGGTTGGGGCCAAGGTCTAGGGCGCAGTGCTCTCAACCCAACCAACCGTGCCTTCTATTGGGATCCTGCAAACGCTCATTCCGGAATGCAGGCTTTTGATCCATCGACCGACAACGACCCGGATGGAGACGGAGTGAGCGAGGCAACGATCGCTGGTGCAGTTCAATTTCCAGCAACCCATGTAGCGCCAGACAGGGGTTTGTGTATGGACGCTCTCGGCTTTAGCCATGATGACCCTGACGGGGACACCTACTTGAACGAAATTAGCGAGGGTGACCTTGATCTGGCGGAGTGGTACATGCTCAACCTCCCTCGCCCGGCATTTGCTGGATCGAGGCAATCTTTCAACAGAGGTGTCGAGCTCATGGACAACATGAAGTGCACGGACTGTCACCAGGTGCGCTGGGATATCAAGTCACAGGACTCTACTTACGAAGGCGATCGCCGCCTCTTCGACTTCAATGTGACCTGGAACATGCTGACCCGGCGACTGGAGGGGGAACTAACCCCACTCTTCACCAAGAGTGGCATGGATTACGTCCCAAACCGTCGAGGCTCTATGGTCCTGGGCATATTTTCTGACTTCAAACACCACGACATGGGTGCTGGATTCCAGGAAATCGGCTTCGGGGGGAGTGTAAACACGCTCTGGCGTACGCCATTCCTTTGGGGAGTCGGCAGTGGATTCCCATGGGGTCACGATGGTCAGTCCCTCACACTCGAGAACGTAATCTTGCGCCATGATGGCGAGGGGACCGCCTCAAGAATCGCCTACGAAAGCGCCCCGCCGAAAGACCGGATGAAACTAATTAATTTCCTGGAGAAACTGGTCCTCTATGATGTCGAGAGCCTCCCTGCCGATATTAATGGCGACGGGACAATCTCCTCGAACTTCATGGTCGCAGGGATGGATACAGGCTTGGAACGTCTGAACGCAGAATGGTTATTCCAGACTCCGCTCAAGATCCAAGGTAGGGTAACTGTCAACGGCAACGTCTTGACGTCATTCGCTGGCACCAACATAGACCAGGCTTACCAGCAGTTGACCCACTGTCGTGTTGATAGTGACAATGACGGCTGGCCCGACGTCTGGGATGCCGCGCCTAGGGTGACAGGATACAGAGACGGCGTCAACTGATCAGATCTCACACGTGGCGCTCTGTGGTGAGCGTCCCTCTAGATGGCTTCCAAAGGGACTGGATCGATGTCCTGGGATCGTGCCCGGGGACTTCCAATGCCAAGCGCCTCTAGTGAGCGAGGAATTGTATTCCATCTCAACGGGGCGCCATTGAATCCGATCACCTATCGATCGTCGGCCAGCAAACTCACACGCCCGAGGGCCACTAGCTCGGTACCGATCGGGCGCCCACGGCTGGCTCCAGGGTGGCTCGAAGTCCGTCGCCGCTACGGAGCTGATCTGGGAGTTCTTTGAAGCACACCCCCGCAAGCCCGACGGAAAGAAGGGCAAGTAGCGGAAGCGTCAGTCGGCGGCCTCGAGGGTCTCCGGCTTGGGCTCCGCCCGACCGTCGTCACCCTCGCGCAGCTGCCTCAGCAGGCTGGCCGGGACCACCGTGCGGCGGCCGTAGCGACGGCGTAGCTCGTCCATGCTCTCAGTGGCCGCGGAGAGCTTCTCGCTGGAGGCCATCCAGGCCTCGCGGCTGCCCTCACCCGAGTCCTCGGCCTCGGCCGCGTCGAACAGGCTGCCCTGGGCGGGTTGGCGGACGTCCTCCAGGCGCGAGACCTGCACGCCCAGAAGGCGCAGGGGGCCACGATCCACCTTGTCCAGCAGCTGCTTGGCCGTGGCGAAGATGCGCGGGCCCAGGTTGGTCGCAAACTCGAGGGTGCGCGTGCGGGTGATCGTGCGGAAGTCCGCGTAGCGCACCTTCAGGGTCACCGTGCGCCCTCGTAGCCCCTTGTCCCGCAGGGTGAAGGCCACCTCCTCGGAGAAGGACAGCAGCATGTTGCCGAGCTCCTCGAAATCAGACACGTCCTTGGGGAAGGTGCGCTCCATGCCGTGGGATTTCTCCACGCGCTGGCTGGAGACGCGTCGCAGGTCGATGCCGTGGGCCAGGTCGTGGATCCACAGACCCGAAGCTCCGTACTCGGCCTGTACCTCCGCGCGCGGGAGCCGCGCCAGATCTCCGATGGTCTCCACGCCCTGTTGATTGAGCCGTCGCGCCGTGCGCGGCCCGACGCCGAAGATCTTGGACACCGGCAAGGGGTCGAGCACCTCCCGCACCTCGTCGGGCTCGATGATGCGCAGACCATCGGGCTTGTCCAGGTCGGAGGCCAGCTTGGCCAGAAACTTGGTCGGGGCCACGCCGACGGACGCCACCAGTCCCGTCTCGCGCAGGATGTCGGCGCGCACGCGCACCGCCACCTCGCGGGCGTCACCGAAGAGGCGCTCGGATCCCGCCACGTCGAGGAAGGCCTCGTCCAGGGACAGGGGTTCGACCGTGGGCGTGTAGCGCCGGAAGATATCCATGACCTGCTTGCTGACCGCGGTGTAGCGATCGAAGTCCGGCGGCAGCAAGACCATGTTGGGACACTTACGCCGCGCCAGGGCCGTGGGCATGGCCGAGTGCACGCCAAAGGCGCGCGCCTCATAGCTGGCTGCGGAAATCACCCCGCGACTTGACGCGGGTCCCCCAACGCACACGGGCAACCCCGCCAGCGACGGGTTGTCGCGGACTTCGACGGACGCATAGAAGGCGTCCATGTCCACGTGCAGGATGGTGAGGGGGGGACTCTGAGCCATGGGACCCGATAGGGTGCCCTGCGACGGTCGATATCGTCAACCACAGCGAACCGCGCGTCTGGACCGTATGCTCTCCCGCGCCCATGCACCCCTGCCTGTCCTTCCAATCGGTCCAGATCCGATCCCTGACCCACGCCCTGCCCGAGGAGGTCGTCACCAGCGACTCCCTGGAAGAGCGCGTGCAATCCGTCTATGACCGCTTGGGCCTGCACGTCGGACGACTCGAACTCATGAGCGGAATCCGCGAGCGACGCTTCTGGCCCGTGGGTACACGACCCAGCGAAGTGGCGGCCCGAGCCGGGAGCGCCGCATTGGCCGAGGCGGGCCTGGCACCTGAACAGGTGGGCTGCCTGATCCACTCATCGGTCTGCCGCGACTTCATGGAGCCGGCCACCGCATCGGTGGTGCACGCACGACTGGGCCTCGGCCCCCACTGCCAGGCCTTTGACCTGTCCAACGCCTGCCTGGGTTTCTCGAACGCCATGGTGGTCGCGGCGGGGATGATCGAGAGTGGCCAGATCGAAGCGGCACTGGTCGTGGCCGGCGAAGACGGGCGTCCATTGGTAGAGGAGACCCTGGCCGACCTGAACAGCCGGAACGACTGTACGCGAGATGAGGTGAAGCGCGCCTATGCCTCACTCACGATTGGCTCGGGTGCAGCCGCCTGCGTCCTCACACGCAGCGCGCCCGACGCAGGCTCTCATCCCCGACTGATCGCGGGCGTGGGGCTATCGGCCACCGAACACCACGAGCTGTGCTCGGGCGATCGCGCCGACGGTAGGGGGCCTTTGATGGAGACCGACTCCGAAGCGCTCCTGCAGGCCGGCGTCGTACTCGCCCAGGAGACCTGGGTCCTGTTTCAGGAGACCACTGGCTGGGGAGCGGACAGCGTGGACCGCTTCATCACCCATCAGGTGGGCCGCGCCCACAAGCGCGCGCTCTTCGAAGCCCTCGGATTGGACCACGACAAGGACTTCACCACGGTGGAGACCCTGGGCAACATGGGCTCGGTGTCTCTACCGGCGACCCTGGCCATGGCCGCCGAGGAAGGCTTCATCCATAGCGGTCAGAAGGTTGCCCTGCAGGGCATCGGCAGCGGCCTGCAGTGTCAGATGCTGGCTCTGGAGTGGTGAGAGGTCGGTGGTCCCGGGCCCCGTGGACGGGGTAGGGTAGAGGCGGATCTCCCACGCACATGAATCTGCCCCCTGACCCGCCTTCCGGCACTGCTGATGCCCCGGCCACACAGCCGGGACTGCGCTGGCCCCAGAAACTGGGACTCTTGGGCGTCGGCCTTGTCGGCTCCTTAGCCCTGACGGAGGTGGGCCTGCGCCTGGCCGGGATCGAGTTCCACATGCACCCGGTGAGTCTGGAGTTCGGCTACCCCAATCCGCAGGTGATGGAGGACTACTTCGCTCCGCACCCCGACTACCTGTGGGTCCCCAAGAGCTACGACAAGAAGCTTGAGGATGCGCGCGCGATCGAACCCTACCTCGTCTTCTCCGGCTGCTCGTGTACCGCTTGGGGCAGGTTCGCCCAGCCGCTGGCACGGCGGGTGCGCAAGGCGCAGGGGACGCGGCCTCTGCAGCTCGCGAACATGGCCTGCGCCGGCTGGTCGAGCTACTCCGGTCTGCAGCAACTGCAACAGGACGTGCTCGGATTGAAGCCCAAGGTGCTGACTATCTACTTCGGTTGGAATGACCACTGGGTCGGATACGGAGTGAACGACAAGACCGCGGGAGAGCTGGCCTCTTCAACGCTCTTGAACGACCAAGGTCTGCGCGTGGTGCAGATGCTCACGCGCGGGTTGGTGGCTCGCAAGCGGGCAAGCGCCGACGATGGCAAGCGTCCCGTGCGCGTCTCCCTGCCCGACTTCCGGGCCAACATCGAGGCCATGGTGGACCTGGCCCTGGAGAATGGCATCGAGCCGGTGCTGATCACCGCGCCCACCGCGCACCGCAAGGGAGAGGAGCCCGAGTACCTGCGTGGTCGCTGGATCGAGAACCTCGAGGAGCTCGTGCCCCTGCACCAGAGCTACGTGGAGGTCGTGCGCGAGGTAGCCGCGGAGCGCAACGTGGTCCTGTGTGACCTCGCCCTGCTCTTTGAACAGATGCCCCGCGAGAAGATGGTGTCGCTCCTGATGGAGGATGGCATCCACTTCACCCCCGAGGGTGGAGAGAGGGTCGGGGCCCTCCTGTTCCGCTGCCTGCAGGAGAATGAGCTCCTGCCCATGGCCGATGGCAGCGGACCCAAGCGTCGGACACGCTAGTCGTCGCCGTCTTCGTCCCCGCCCAGATAGCCGATGGCCTTGAGCTGGGCGGCGGCCTCCTCACTGAGCTCCCCCACCAGAGCGACCTGCTTGGCCGGAGGGTTGCGAACCTCCCAGTCGTCCAAGAAAGCACGCATACGGCGCATCTCGGCACGCTGCTCGGAGCTGGCATCGGTGAGGATTCCGTTGGGACGCGACCCCCGGGCCTGAAGCTCGTGGCGCGGAAGGCCGGGGTGCTTATTGCGGTTGTTGAAGTACTGCCACTCCTGTCCCAGGGCGGAGATCTTGCTCACGCCACGAAAGAACGTCTCGCTGACGACGAACTCGGGGCTCCCCACCTGCACGGTCTGGCCCAGGGCCAAGGGCCAGGCGGAGGACCCCAGGCATTCGCCTGGAGCTTCCAGCTGGAGCACGTCGAGCAGGGTGGGCAGCACGTCCAGGAGCCGCAGCGTCTGGGCGACCCGCTGGCCTGCGGGACCACCGGTCTCCCCCCCCTGCCAGAGAGGGTTGTAGAGGATCCAGGGCACGCGGATGGTGGACCCGTAGAGCAGGGCGCCGTGCCCCCTTGAGCGTACGACATCGGGGTGGTCCTCAAGGCCTTCGCCGTGGTCGCTAAGAATCACGAACAGGGTGTCCTCCCAGCCGGGAAGGCTGGCGACCGCGTTTACAAACGCCTCGGTATCGTCGGTAACCTGACGCACGGCCCGTAGATAGGGCGCCGATTCCTGTCCCTCAAAGAGCCCCTTGTAGGGCTCTCTCAGGTACCGATCCGACTTGTGTTCGTGCACCTCCATCAGGTTGAGTTGGATGAAGGCGGGCCGCGACCCGTTCATGGTGCGGGCAAACTCCAGGGCGGCGTCGAGCACCTCGGGCGACGAGCGCAGAGGCGCGTCGAGATAGGAGGTCGCGCCCTCGGGTAACACATCCCCGCGCAAGTGAAACACGACCGAGCTGTCGGAGTAGTGATCGAAGCCCTGGTGGAAGTTGTAGCGGCTGTTCAGGTTGGGGTTGGCGGTGAAGCCAAAGGTGGCGTAGCCCGCATCCTGCAGGACCTCGGCCAGGGTCACCGCATCCTCGGGCACCATCTGGCCGTCCTCGGTGTACAGGCCGAGGCTGCGTGGGTAGCGCGAGGTGAGCATGGAGCCCACCGACGGCAATGTCCAACTCGACTGGGCGATGACTGAATCGAACTGGACGCCCTTCTCGGCCAGGCGCGTCAGGGCCGGCGAGGTGTCGACCTCGGCACCGTAGCTCGAGAGCTTGTCGGCCCTCAGGGTGTCGATCATGACCAGCACCAGGTTCGTGGGCCGCGGCCCCTCATCCGCGCGGGCGGGCCCCTCATCCGCGCAGGCGGCCAGACACAGGAGCGCGGTGCACAGGATGCGGCGCTTGGGTGCAGGGTACCGAGGGCTCATGGACTCCAAGATACCCCCCTCTCCGCCTGACCGTCGTGGACTGGGGACAGGACTCACTCCTTGGTCTCCGGGGGGGCTCCGACGGGCACGCCCTTGCGAACGAAAATGTTCATGTACCCTTCGCGGTTCTGCAGTTTGAGGCTGCGACAGGCGTACTCGGCGCGGAAGCGCGGGCTCTGGGCAATCTGGCTCTCGCTGATGCTGAAGGCCTGCTTGCGGGCCACGGCCACCCAGTTCTTCTTCTCGACCAGAGGCTCGGGTGTGGCCATCAAGCGCAGGAACAGGATCACCTCGGGGCGCCGGTCGAGCACGTACTCGCCATCCCCTTTCAGGTGTCCCTCCAGCGCACCCATGGCTTCGGGACTGGCCTCGACCTGGGCGATGTGTCGATCGCTCAAGCCCATCATGTCGATGCACCGCCGGCGCGCGAAGTAGGGCACACGACCCGCGGCGGTGGCCGCGATCCAATCGTCCGGCGCGAGCACCTCGTTCAGGAGCTCGCCCACTGCGAGGAGGTCCGCATGGCGATCCGCCTGCCCGGGCCAGTAGTCCGCCCGGCTGTGGGCGTAGGCCACGCTTGCGAGGCTCACCAGGCAGAAGGCCCAGCCCGCACGCCGCGCGAGCTGCACGCCACCATCCCCACGCCCCACGAGGGAGACCGATGCGCAGGCCAGGGCGCTCCACAAGGGAAAGATGGGCAGCAGGAAGCGGAAGGTGGGCATGTAGTCGCCACCGACGTAGACCACGTACAAGCAGAAGATCGTCGTGATCCAAAGGCACAGGGCCCGAGCCCCGCGAGCCAGGGGCAGGCTGAGGAGCAGATAGGGAGCGACAACGAGGAGCACTCCGAAGCCGAGCACCGCATCCCCCACGTAGCGCAGGCCCTCCATCTGAATGGTCGCATCCGAGGCCACCTTGGCGTGGAAGGTGTTGGGCACCCAGTCGCCATAGGTCATCCGGCGCCAGATGACGTGGGCCCCCACGATCAGCCCAAAGGGCAGGGCGCGGGTGAGCAGGGCCTGTGCCCAGGTTGCCAGCCCAACGCGCGCGCGTCGGGCGACGAAGGCATCAGCCAGCTCCAGTAGCCCGAAGACCATCACCCCCTCGGGCCGGGTCAGGGCGGCGGCCGCCAGCCAGATCCCCGACGCGCGATCCCCGCGCGCTGTGCGCTGCGCCAGCACCCTCGGCAGGATGCCCGCCAGGAGCAGCGCCGTGAACATGGAAGTCTCCAGCCCGCCCATGGCATGCACGCGCTGGGTGGGTTGCAAGGCCAAGAGCGCCATGGCCGCCGCCGCGTAGATCGGACTTGCCCCCAGCCGCCTGGCCAGTCGCCCACACAGGATGGCGGCGATCACACTGAACACGAGTCCCAACGCCGGGCCGAGCCACTCGGGGTTCATGCCCAGCCCCATGCCCACCGCGATCAGAACGGTCCAGAGAAAGTTCGTGTAGCCCTCGACCGGCTCTTCACCGACGTTGAAGACCAGCCCGTCCCCGGCCACCAGGTGCTCCGCGTAGCGGTAGGTGATGTACGCATCATCCTGCGGCGCGTCCGTCCCCAGCCACGGCACGGCCACGGCCAGCACGAGAGCCAGGATCCACAGGGCCTTGGCCCACGTGTCCGCTCTGCCCTCATCCATCTGGNCCATGGCCGAACCATACCCGCGCCGCCCGGCTCACACCAAGACGCCGGTCAAAGAGACCTGAAAACGGTCTCAATCCCAGTACTTCGCTTTCGAGGGGACGNCCCAACGCACACCACCACGCGGGTCCGCAACGTCAACATCCCCGACAAGCGGCAGGGTGTCGTCCCTGCTTCTCGGGGCTCTGGCGTCACCCCATCTGGCCTGACACCCGCTCACCGGGCAAACTGGCAGCATGGTGAACATCGGACCGGTTGAAGTTGAGGTCGGCTCCCGTAGTGGACGCTGGCGGGTGTGGCTGCTTGTTGCCGTCGTGGCTCTGGGACTGGCGGGGGTCATCGGCTCCGAACCCGCATGGGCCAGCTCACTCAAGAAGGCCATCAAGAAGAGCCCGGAGCAGGCGATCTCCCTCGCGGACCACGCGCAGTTCGATTGGGACAGGGTGCACATCTTTGGTCCCTACTCGGACCGGGACATCGTCGATGGAGAGCTGGGAGCCAGTACCTGGGCGGAGCTGGATACCGAGATCGAGCTGTCCGACAACGTCGTACTGTTCGTGTTCCGTGATGGTCAGGAGGTCGTCGGAAGCCATGACTTCCGCCGCAGCCACGGCGACTTCACGACCTGCCTGGCACCGGAGGGACTGACACCGCAACAGGCACAGTTCGCGGTCAAGAATGGCGGATTGGCCCTGGCAGCAGAGTGAACTTGGCAGCGTGCCGCCCAGACACTCGACGCATCAGACGCACCAGCAAGTAGACTGCCCTCCATGGCCAAGACCCCCGCGCCCCTGCCTGATGGCTACCCCGACGACCTACCAGCGGTAGAACTGCGGGAGTGGACGCGGGAGAACTACGCCATGGCCTTCGGCCTGAAGCTGGGCGAAGGACAGACGGACTTCGTGGCCGAGAACACCGGCTCCCTGGCCCAGGCCTACTTCCACGAGGAAGCTCGCCCCCTGGGGCTGTTTGCCGGGGAGCTGGCCGTAGGCTTTGTCATGTTGAGCGTCGAGGACGTCGACAAGGGCGTGGTCTGGATCTGGCGCTTCATGATCGGTGCCCAGCACCAGCGCAAGGGCTTCGGACAACAGGCGGTCGCCGCCATCCTTGAGCATGCGCGGGGCATGAAGGGAGTCGAGACCATCAAGCTCTGCCACGTCGACAAGCCCGGCCACCCCGGCCCGTTCTACGAGTCCCTGGGATTCAGCTACACGGGCGAGAACGAAGAAGGTGAGCTCGTCATGAGCCAGCCTCTAAAGGTCTAGGGACGCACTCTCTCGCCTGCGGCACGAACGTGCCGGCAAGTCCCAGGGTCGTCGGCAGAAGAGCTGCCCGGCCAGACCTCAGACACGGAACCACTCAGCGCGGCTCGTCGGTCGATGCGTAGAAGACGGCGTGGATCTGATCGGCCACAAGCGCGTGTCCCCGCACGTTCAGGTGAAGCTCGGTGCTCCAGTAGAGCGGCTCGGGGGTCGCCGCAAAGGTCGGGCGCAGGTCGAGCGTGGCCACCCCTGCCTCTTCCAGAGCCGCCAGCGTGTCGTCGGCCAACTCCCGACAGAAATCGAGCCCCTTGGGCTCAGCCTTGATCTTGACCATCGCTTTCTCAAGGGGAGCGCGGAAGTGCTCGGGCTGCCCCACGGAAGGAGGAGGCAGATAGACAAACAGAAAACGCGCTCCACGCTCCCGGCACTGCCGATCGAGCTCCAGCCCACAAGCGATGGTCAGACGCACGGCATCCCGGCCCGCCTCCGGGTACTTCAAGAAGGTCAGCGCCTGGTGGATCTCCTGGCCGAGCATCGCCGTGCCGTGGTTGCCGTCGTTGCGCAGGGGGGTGATGAACTCCTGTGAAACGGGTGGCCCGCCCCGGATCCGGTAGATGTAACGCCAGGGCCCAAGGGAGTCCCGAAAGTCGTTGCCGCCATAGAACACGAGGACCACGTCCTCTGGCTCGAGGTGACCGTAGGCTGTGAGGGTTCCCAGATAGTTGGCACCCCCGTAGCCGCTAATGGCGAGGTTCCAGACCTCCACGCTCTTGCCGGGCTGATCCCCGCGAAGCCGCGCCTCCAGCTGATTGGCCACGGTCTCGGCATTGGAGCAGACACCCTCCGCGTGGGAGTCCCCCATGACGAGCACGCACTGGTCAACGGGCGTCTCGCTCGGGCTCTCGTCCTCCCGGATCCCCAGGGAGTTCGTGCGACGCACAAACCTACCTTCAGGGTGCTCGACGAACTTGCGTTGCCAGCGCCTGTCGGGAATCAGGGTGTAGTGGACCCCCTGCATCTTGTTCACCTTCTTCCTCTTGAGTTGGGGGAAGAGGATGAGGAGGTCCTTGTGGGTCAGGTCCTCATTCAAGCGGCGCGCAAAGTCGCGTCCCAGCTCTGCGGGACTCTCGAATGAGACGGCCTCCTCGCCCGAGTCACTGCGGGCCTCCAGCGCAGCCCGGAACTCCGAGCCATCGTCCACGAATTCGATGGTGGACGCCTCCTCTCTTCCATGCTCCAGGTACCACCAGGCGCCAGCTCCCGCCACGAGGGCGGAGAGGGCGGCCACGCCAAGGCGCTGTGCTAGGTTTGGGGCGGACATGGGGGGCGGAGGATCTGGCAGGCGAGGGAGTGTGGCGCTCCACCTGCGCTGGCTTCACCCTACCTCAGGCCGGCATGGGAATTCGTGGCATTCTCGGGCGGGCAATCGTCCCGGCGCTCCTGGTGACACGGTAGAGTGAATTCATGTGGTCCCAACCCCACGTACCAGCCAACATCGCTCTGCTCGCTGCCCTGGCCCTTTGCTTCGGGTGTGGCCGGGATGACACCGGAGGCACCACCGACACGGTGCCCAAGCGCGGTGGCCCCGCTGAGGGACGCTGGCACACCTACCGCACCCATCGCTTCGACGAGGGGCTGACGGAGGAGCAGCGGGCGGAGATCGCAGCCCTGGAGGCCCTCAGCTATACCGATGGCAAGCACACGACGGACGTGCCGCGGGGGGTCACACGCCACATCCTCAAGAGCACCGCGCCCGGCCTGAACCTCGTCAACTCGGCCCACGCCGCCCAGGCCCAGCTCGTGGACATGCAGGGCGAGGTCCTGCACACCTGGGCCATGCCCTTCACCGAGGCCTTCCCCAACTTCCCCGGCAAGCACAACCACCGCTCCTTCTGGCGACGCACCCACCTGTTCGACAACGGTGACCTGCTCGCCATCTTCGAGGGTCTGGGGATCATCAAGATCGACAAGGACTCCAGGTTGATGTGGGCCAGCACCGAACGCGCGCACCACGACATGGCTCCCCTGCCGGACGGACGTGTCTGGGTCCTGACGCGCGAAGCGCACGTGATTGCGCGACTGCACAAGCGCCGCCCAGTGCTTGAGGACTTTCTCGTCCTGCTCGATGCACGAGGCAAGCAGGTGCAGCGCATCTCCGTGGTGGAAGCCCTGGAGAACTCCCCGTACAGCGACATGTGGGACCGCAAGATCTGGCGCGAGGGCATCCTGCTGCACACCAACTCCGTCGAACTGCTGGACGGCTCCCTGGCCGACGCGAACCCGGCCTTTAAGGCCGGGAACCTCCTGGTCTCCATGCGCATGCCTCACATGGTCGCGGTACTCGATCCAGGGCAGGAGAAGATCGTCTGGGCCCACACGGGGTCCTACCGCTTCCAACATGACCCCTCGGTTCTGGAAAACGGCCGCATCCTGGTCTTTGACAACAATCCGCCGCTGGAAGCATCCGCCATCGTGGAAATCGACCCGACCAGCGGTGAAGAAACGCTGGTCTATCGCGGCCCCGAGTCCGATCCCTTCTATTCCGAGACCTGCGGATTGGCCCAGCGCCTGCCCAACGGCAACACCCTGATCACCGAGTCCGACTACGGGCGTGCCCTGGAGGTCACCCCCGATGGCGAGACCGTCTGGGAGTTCTACAGCCCCTTCAGCGCCGGTGAGAACGACGAGTACATCGCCACCCTGATGGAGGTGGTGCGCCTGCCGGGAGACTCCCCGACGAACTGGCTGAAGAATCCGGGCGAGATGCCAGGGAAGGGCTCCGAAGGCCGATAAGGGAACGTACCCCGACGTCCAGCCCCTCCCCCTCCCCGTGCCTTCGACCTCACCCGACCACGCCGCCGACCCGACCTGGACGCGACTGACCCTCGCGGCCATCGTTCTGGGCGCGCTGTGCGTGTCGGTGTGCATCCTGGGCCAGACCCAGTGGATCGACGACTCGTTCATCTCCTTCCGCTACGCGCGCCACCTGTTCGAGGGCCACGGCCTGGTCTTCAACCCCGGCGACCCCGTGGAGGGCTACACCAACTTCCTCTGGTGCATCGTCGCGTGGTTGGGCCTCAAGCTGAACATCGAACCGATCGCCTTCACCCAGGGCGTGAGCCTTGTGGCCCAGGCCCTGACCCTGGTACTCGTCTACCGATTGGGCCGCGCGTCACTGGGCAGCGCGGCCAAGGCTCTGGTCGCCCCGGCCCTCCTGGCTCTGCAGATCGCCTTCGTCGCCTACCCGATGACGGGCATGGAGAGCACGGCCTTCTCCTTCTTCGCCACGCTCTCGTTCTATCTGCTGCACCAGAAGGCCCAAGACCGAGCCGGCGGTCGAGTGCTCTTGGTGT
The DNA here is from genome assembly GCA_002720975.1 of Planctomycetota bacterium. Lineage (GTDB taxonomy): Bacteria > Planctomycetota > UBA1135 > UBA1135. The sequence continues at coordinate 14,448 of PBIX01000015.1, forward strand.
TCAGCTTGTTGGCACTCTCCCTCACGCGCTTCGATGGGTTCATCCTGGCGGGCATCCTCGCGGGCTTTCCCCTATTCGTGAAGCGCGGCTGGCGCGGACTGCTCGTGCCCCTCGTCGCTGTGGCCGTCGGACTGGTGGCGTACAACGCCTGGCGCCTGTCCACCTACCCCACGGCGCTCCCCAACTCGTTCCATGCCAAGATCCACTTCTCGCCGTTCCGCATCCGCAAGGGGCTGAGCTACGTGTGGGAGTTCTTCGAGAACCGCGCCCTGCTCCTGGCCCTGTGCATGATGCCCCTGGCCCTGAGTCGGGTCTCCAACCTGGGACGCTATCTCATCTGGGCTGTGGGCATCCAGCTGGCCTACGTCGGGTTTGTGGGTGGCGATTGGATGCCCAACCATCGGTTCCTCTACCACGTCCTCCCGCTGGTGATCCTGCTGGCCCAGGAAGGCACCTGGAACCTGTGGGGCCACTTGGAGCCCCGCCTGACCTCGAAGCGCAGGGCCAGCACCCTCCTCATGGCCATCCTACTGGGTTCCGCGGCGCTGACCCTCTACGAGGACGTGCGCGCGGGAATCCTGCCGGACAAACAGTTCTTCGATCATCACGAGGCGAAGGTCATCGGCGAGGCCTTGAATGACCTGCTGCCCGAGGGCTCGGTAATCGCTCTGGAGTGGGGTGGCATCATTCCCTACTACACACGGCACGAAGTGCTCGACACCTTCGGCATCACCGACCGTGAGATCAGCGGCGGGGACTTCCCCAGCTCCATCTGGGGCCGACAGGTGAGCCCCGAGTACGTGGCCAGCCGTGGTCCCGACCTGGTGGCGCCCTGTGCGAGGATCTTCCCCACCGAGAAAGCCGCCCTGCGCAGCACGCGCGGCAAGGCACCCTGCAACTACCGCTACTACATGCGGATGAACAACCCCTCCATGGGCTACGTGCTGAAGATCCTGCGCCTGGGTGAGGGGCAGTATTGGCCCGCCATCGTGAAGGCCGACGGTCCCCTGGCCAAGTAGCCGCTCCGCCGAGTAGGGTGGGAAGGCCATGACGACCCAACTGCTGGATTGTGTCGAAGTAGAGCCACAGGCCGAAGCCAACGCCGCCATCATCTGGCTGCACGGGCTTGGAGCCGATGGCCACGACTTCCCCCCCATCGTGCCCGAGCTCGGCCTGCCCGAGGGGCACGGGATACGCTTCGTGTTTCCCCATGCCGCGCAGATACCCGTGACCGTCAACGGTGGCATGGTGATGCCCGCCTGGTACGACATCCTCGGCATGGACTTCGAGAGACGCGTGGACGAGGAAGGGGTGCGGGCGTCAGCTGAGCGCATCGAGCTCCTGATGGATCGCGAGCGCGGGCGGGGCATCCCCTCGGAGCGCATTCTGCTGGCCGGATTCTCCCAGGGCGGCGCCATCGCCCTGCACGTGGGGCTACGCTCACCCGAGGCGCTGGCGGGCATCGTGGCCCTCTCCACCTACATCGCGTGCGATGCCAACCTGGACGAGGAGCGCAGCCCGGCCAACCACGGGATCCCGATCTTCCAGGCCCATGGCAGCATGGATCCCATGGTGCCCATGGCCCTCGGTCAGGCGGCCCGGGAGCGCCTGGAGGGGTTGGGATACGGCGTCGAGTGGCACGAGTATCCGATGCAGCACCAGGTCTGCCTGGAGGAGATCCAGGCGCTGGGTGCCTGGCTGCGGGAGCGCCTGGCCTAGGGGCCTGGGCGGGCCCTCCCAAGGGCCCCGATTCCTGCCCACTTTTGCCCTTGATGATTGGACGCCACCCCCGGGGAGGCCTATAACGCCCTTCGTCGATTTCAGGAAAACCTGAAATCTGTGGCGCATCCCTCCCGTCCCGCCCCCATCGCATGCCCCCCGAAGCCCAGTCCGCAGAAGCCACCGAGCACCCCGAGGTCGAGGCCGCCCTCCCCGTTCCCGTCCTGGACGCGGAGCTGCGCGCGGAGCTGCCCACCTTTGAGGTCTTCTTCAAGACCTTCGGGTTCCGACGCATCCTGGGTCGTGTCTGGGGCCTGCTGGTCCTCAGCGACCGACCTCTGAGCAGCAAGGAGATCGCCGTGGAGCTGGCCATCTCCCAAGGGGCCACGAGCACGGCCGTCAACGAACTGTCTGAGTGGGGAGCCATCACCTCGGCCTTCGACAGCACCCGGCACTGTCACCTGCACCGCGCCGTCGGCAACACCATGAGCATCGTGGCCACGGTTCTGCGCCGCCGCGAGCAGGTCGTCTTCGAACAATTCAAGGCGGGAGCCGAGCGCATCCTGTCCCACGTGGAGAAGCGCCACGGCAAGTCCGACCCACGGGTTCTCACGCTGCGCTCCATCATCTCCTCCTGCGAGATCGGCGAGGCGATGATGCAACTGATCCTGAACGCCGTGGGAACAGCCCTCGGGGATGAAGCCAGCCTCCTGTCCAAGGCCGTCAACCGCGCGTTGAGGGTGGGCATGTCCGTACCGGCGAAGATCCTCTCCAAGAAGGACACGGACCCGCTTGAGATCGAAGCCGACGAGGAGAGCACCCATGGTTGATCTCCCGCGTGTCGTCATCACCGGCGTAGGGCTCACCAGCCCCAACGGTGACTCCCTCGACGAGTACCGCCAGAATCTCCTGGCCGGTGTGTCGGGTGTGGAGGCCTACAAGATCCGCCACTTCGGCCCCACGGTGGCCGGCGTCTGCCACTTCGACACGGGTCGCCACCAGAGTCGCAAGTCCTTACGGCGCGGCACGCGCGCCGGCTCCATAGCGGTCTACTGTGCGCAAGAGTCCTTGCAGAATGCCGGCCTCTCCATGGACGAGCTTGACCCCTCCCGGGTGGGCGTGTACGTGGGAACGACCGAGCACGGAAACGTTGAGACGGAGCAGCAGATCCACGAGGTCGCCCAGTACGACTTCGACCTCACATTCTGGTCGCACCACCACAACCCGCGCACGGTGGCCAACAACCCCGCCGGCGAAGTCACCCTCAACCTGGGCATCACAGGCCCCCACTACTGCGTGGGCGGAGCCTGCGCCGGGGGCAACCTGGGGCTGATCCAGGGCATGCAGATGCTGCAGCTGGGCGAGGTGGACCAGGCCCTGGCCGGGGGCGTCTCCGAGAGCATCCACACCTTCGGGATCTTTGCCAGCTTCAAGGCCCAGGGCGCCCTGGGCTCCCACGCCGACCCGACGCGTGTCTCGCGTCCCTTCGACAAGGATCGCAATGGCATCGTGGTCAGCGAGGGCGGCTGCCTGTTCACCATGGAGCGCCTGGAGGACGCCCAGCGTAGAGGTGCGCGGATCTACGGGGAGGTCGTCGGACACCACGTGAACTCCGACGCCGCAGACTTTGTGCTGCCACTGCCCGAGCGCCAGAACGAGTGCATGCGAGCCGCGGTGGCCAAGGCAGGGCTGGAACCTGAAGAGGTTGACCTGGTCAACACCCACGCCACCTCCACTCCCCAGGGCGACGTGCAGGAGTGTGGCGCCGTGCGGGCTGTCTTCGGCGATTCACCGAGCACGCTGATCAACAACACGAAGAGCTACATCGGCCACACCATGGGTGCCGCCGGAGCACTGGAGTTGGCGGGCAACCTGCCCTCACTCAAGGACGGCATCGTGCACCCCTCCATCAACGTGGACAACCTCGACCCTGACTGCGAGCTGCGCGGTCTGGTTCTGGGTGAGCCACGCGAAACACAAGGCATCCACACCATCCTGAACCTGTCGTTCGGGATGCTCGGTATCAACTCCGCCGTGCTCGTGAAGAGCATGGCCTGATTTCCTATTCCCCGCGCAAGAGCGCACCCCACCATGACCCACGAAGAAATCGTCCAGGCCGTCAAGGACATCATCCACACCATTGCCCCCGATGAAGAGATCGGCGGGCTAAATCTGACCGACCCCCTGCGGGATCAGATTGAGCTGGACTCGATGGACTTCCTCGACATCGTCATGGAGCTTCGCAAGCGCTACGGCGTGCAGGTTCCCGAGGATGACTACAAGGAACTCGCGACCCTTCAGGGCTGCGCGGACTACCTGTCGCCTCACCTGGCAGGCCACAAGCTGGCCACCAGCGCCTGAGGCCCTTCGGCCCCACTTCCCGGGGCCTTGCCACCCCCCTGCGATGACCGCCTCCACGCCCTACGACACGATCCTGATCGGGGCGGGCATGAGCGGCCTCGCAGCGGGCATCCGCCTCGCCCAGTTTGATCAGCGCGTCCTGGTCCTGGATCGCCACTACCTCTGGGGGGGGCTGAATTCCTACTACAAGCGCGAGGGCAGGCGCTTTGACGTGGGGCTGCACGCCCTGACGAACTTTGTCCCCAAGGGCACCCGTGGCCGCCCCCTGACGCGCATCCTGCGGCAGCTGCGCATCCCCTACGACTCCCTCCGACTCGGGGAGCAGCACGGCTCCCGCAGTGTGGTGGGTGATACCGACCTGCACTTCGGTAACGACTTTGAGCTGCTGCGCGGTGAGGTGGCCCGTCAGTTCCCGACCAGGGCTACAGCCTTCGACGGCATGGCGCGCGAGCTGGAGGCGCTGCCCTTTGATGTGCCGGAGGGCCAGGAGAGTGCCCGGGCCTACCTGACCCGGCACCTCGGTGAAGCACGCCTTGTGGACCTGCTGCTCCTGCCGATTCTCTTCTACGGCTCGCCCACGCCCAGCGACGTTGACTTCCCCTCCTTTGTCGTGCTCTGGAAGAGCCTCTATGAGGAGGGCTTCGCTCGGCCCAGAGGGGGCATCCGACCCCTGCTCGACGCACTACGTTCGCGCTACCTCGAGCTGGGTGGCGAGCTGCGCATGAAAGCGGGCGTGGCCGAGATCCTGCACGAAGACGGCCGGGTCCAAGGGGTACGCCTGGACGACGGAACCGAGCTCCACTCCGAGCGCGTGATCTCATCCGCCGGCAGGGTCGAGACCCTGTCACTCTGCGAAGAGACCGTTGCCGCCACATGTGGCCCAGAACACGCCGGGCGCATGACCTTCGTGGAGAGCACCACGCTACTCGACCAGCCGGCGCCGGACCTGGGCTGGACCGATACGATCGTCTTCTTCAGTCAGGGCGAGCGCGCCGTCTACGAGGAGCCGGCCGAGGCCGTCTCCCATGCCAGCGGTGTCATCTGCTGCCCTGAGAACTACGCGGGCCAAGAGCCCGAGACCGAGGGCGTCCTGCGCCTGACCCTCATGGCCAATGCCGAGCACTGGATGGCCATGTCAGACGGGGAGTACCTGGCGGCCAAGGAGCAGGCCTGGTCCAAGGGGCTCGAGACGGCCGCCCTGTACGGCCCCGATGTCCGCAAGCAGGTGGTGGCCAGGGACACCTTCACCCCGCGCACCATCGAGCGCTTCACGGGCCACCTGAACGGCGCCGTCTACGGCTGCCCGCACAAGGACAAGAGCGGTACGACCCCCCTCGAGGGTCTCTTCCTGTGTGGCACGGACCAGGGCTACCTGGGCATCGTGGGCGCCATGCTCTCCGGCGTCGCCATGGCCAACCGCCACGCCCTGCTACCCGCCTAGCCTCATGAGCCACTCCACCCACTACTTCACCGGCAGCCGCGATGGCAAGCGACCCCCTGCGGGCGATCCCCTGCGCAAGGCCAAGGATCACTATGACGTGGTCGTCGTCGGTTCCGGGCTGGCGGGGCTGACAGCCGCCAACATCCTGGGCCGTGCCGGGCACTCGGTCTGTGTTCTTGAGCAGCACTACAACTTCGGTGGCTTGGCGACGTGGTTCAAGCGCCGCGGCGGGCACGTATTCGATATCTCCCTGCACGGGTTCCCCATCGGCATGCAGAAGACCTGCCGCAAGTACTGGGGCACGTCGATCTCTGATCGCATCGTGCAGCTTGAGGGCGTGCGCTTCGACAACCCGCAGTTCCAATTCGACACCACGTTCACGCGCGAGGACTTCACCCACAAGCTCGTTGACGTGTTCGGCTGCGCCCCGGCGACGGTTGAGTCCTTCTACGAGACGCTGCGCGCCATGAACTACTACGACGACGACGGCCGCACGACAGCCGAACTCTTCGAGGAGTTCTTCCCCGGCCGCAATGACGTGCACCGCCTCCTGATGGAGCCCATCAGCTACGCCAACGGTTCCACCCTCCAAGACCCGGCCATCACCTATGGAATCGTCTTCTCGAACTTCATGTCCAAGGGGGTCTACACCTTCACCGGTGGCACGGACCTGTTGATCCGCGAGATGCGCACCATCCTGGCCCGCAACGGGGTGGACGTCTTCGGTCGCAGCCAGGTGGACGAGATCACCGTGGAGCACGGCCGCGTGCGAGGCGTGCGCGTGGGGACGCGCGAGATCCGGGCGGAGACCGTGATCTCGAACGCGGGACTCAAGGCGACCATCGAGCGACTCGTCGCCCCGGATCACTTCGATAACGCCTGGCTCGACGCAGCCAAGCAGACGCGACTGAACTGCTCCTCGACCCAGGTCTACATGGGGCTGGGCCCGGGGGAAGACCTGCCCTGGATCGCCGACCTGCTCTTCACCAGCACGCGTCCCGAGTTCGATTCAGCGAGTCTGGCGGATCTGCACGGGCAGAGCCGCACCTTCAGCTTCTACTACCCCAAGGTGCGCCCGGGCACGGGTCGCCACACGGTGGTCAGCTCGATGAATGCCGACTGGGCGGACTGGGCGGATCTCTCCGAGCCCGACTACGCCATGGCCAAGGCCCGCCTTGAAGAAGACACCCTCGCGGCCCTTGAAGTGCACGTGCCGGGCATCCGCTCCAAGCTGACCCACGTGGAGTCTTCGACCCCGCGCAGCTTCGCCTTCTACACCCAACACACGCAGGGTGCTTCGTTCGGAACCAAGTTTGAGGGCCTGCGCTACTCCATGGAGCTGCCCCAGCAGATCGAGGGGCTCTTCCACTCCGGCTCCGTGGGTATCATCATGTCCGGCTGGCTGGGAGCCGCCAACTACGGAGCCATCACCGCCAACAAGGTCGATGCGCGTATCGATTCCCTGGCCGCCGAGACGGCCCCCACTTCCTGAACACCCATGAGATTCGAAAGCCAACACGCGGTCATCACCGGCGGCACCCGTGGCCTGGGCCGCGCCATGAGCCTGGCCTTTCTGGCCGAGGGCGCCCACGTGCACGCCACCTACTTCGGCAACGACAGCGCGGCTGAGGCTCTGCGTGAGGCGGCGGGTGAGGGAGCCGAGCGCCTGCATCTGGCCAAGTTCGACGTCGCCGACCACGAGGCCTGTGCCAAGTTCTGGAAGGAGCTGGAGGACACGGAGATCTCGATCCTGGTGGCCAACTCAGGGATCCGCCGGGATGGGATCGTCGCCAGCATGGCCCCCGACGACTGGCAGGCCGTTCTCGACACGAACCTCACGGGCGGCTTCAACATGTCCAAGTTCGCCGTGCTCAACATGATGCGCCAGCGCTATGGCCGCATCGTCTTCATCACCTCGCCCGCAGGCCGCTTCGGCTTCGAGGGCCAGGGCAACTACGGTGCCTCCAAGGCGGGACAGGTGGGCCTGATGCGCTCGCTCTGCAAGGAGGTGGCCAAGCGCAAGATCACAGTCAACTGCGTTTCGCCCGGGTTCATCGCCACCGAGCTCATCGACGACCTGCCCGAGGAGCTGGTAGCGGCCCACAAGAAGAGCGTACCCATGAAGCGCTTCGGTGAACCCGAAGAGGTGGCCGACGCGGTGCTCTACCTGGCTTCAAGAGGCGCGTCGTACATCACCGGTAGCGTCCTGGAGGTCAGCGGTGGCCTCTAGCACCGAGCGCGCGGCCATCGAAGCCCTGCTGCCCCACCGGGACCCCTTCCTGTTGGTGGACCGCATCGTAGACCGCGGAGATGACTGGATCGAGACCGAGTGGCACGTGGCCGAGGACCTCGACGTCTTTCGTGGACACTACCCGGGCAACCCGGTCCTGCCAGGGGTCCTCATCAGCGAACACTGCTTCCAGAGCGCGGCGCTCCTGGTGGGCAACCTGACGGGAGACGATGCCGCCCCCGGCGTGCCGGTCCTGACCCGTATCGAGGATGCACGCTTTCGCCGCATGGTGCGACCGGGCCACACCCTGCGCACCCGGGTGCAGCAGACCGATCGACTGGCCAACGCCTGCTGGTTCACGGCCCAGGTAACAAGCGAGGAGGGCAAGATCGCCCGCCTCACCTTCGTCCTGGCCCTGGCTGAGGAGCCCGTCAAATGAGCGACTCTATGAAACTGGCCGGCAAGACCGTGCTGGTCACGGGTGTGGCCAACAAGAAGAGCGTGGCTCTGCACATTGGCCGGGCACTCCAAGAGGCCGATGCCGTACCCGTCTATGTGGTGCGCACCGAAGAGCGCCGCGAGTCCGTGACGGAGATCCTGAGCAAGGCCTCGCTGCTGGGCGACGTCTACGTCTGCGACGTGCGCCACCAGGACCAGATCGAGGCCCTTGTCGAAGCTCTGGCCAAGGATCACCCGCGCCTAGATGGCTTTGTGCACTCCATCGCCTTCGCCGACTACTCGGACGGCTGGAAGCCCTTCCATGAATCCCCCAAGGAGGCCTTCCTCGAGGCCGTGGACGTCTCGGCCTTCTCGCTCGTCAACCTCTCCAACGCCCTGAAGGATCTCTTCACCCCAGACGCCTCGGTGGTGACGATCTCCATCTCGACGACCACCATGGCCGCCGAGAACTACGGCTTCATGGCCCCCGCGAAGGCCGCCCTCGACTCGGCGGTCGTATTCCTGGCCAAGTCCTTCTCCGCGTTCTCCAATGTGCGCTTCAATGCCGTGCGCGCCGGCCTGCTCAAGACGTCCTCCTCAGCCGGCATCCCCGGCTACGCGGACTCCTACCTGCACGCCGAGAAGGCCACCCTGCGTGGCCGGGGTCTGGAGACCCGCGAGGTGGCGGACACCGCCCTGTTCCTGCTCTCTCCGCTCTCAAGCGGAATCAACGCCCAGGGCCTCGTGGTCGACGCCGGCATGGGAGTGAACCACTTCGACGAGGGGATCGTGAAGGGCTGACAGGCGCCAGACCCTCAGTGGGCGACGTCGGGTGGACTGTAGGGTTGGAGCACGGCGCACAAGACCGTCAGGGTCTCGGTGTACTCGCCATTCTTCAGTTCGAACCCATCCGGTACGGCTTGGATCTCCTCCATGAAGGTCGGGTCCTCAAAGTAGTAATCGCGGAAGGGGCCGCGACTGGTGGCCAGGGTGCGCACGGCGTATCCGTTCTCCTCAAGCCGCCGGATGCTCTTGGCGGTGTCCGCCATGGACGACTGGACGAAGACCAGGGTGCCACCGGGATTCAGACGCTTGTGGGCATCGAGGATCAACGAGTCGATGAAGTAGCGCCTGTTCTGCTTTCCGCTGACCATGTAGGGCGGATTGGTGATGAGCACGTCGAAGCGACCCTCGGTGTTGAGCCAATCGGCCGCCCGGTACTCGGTGTTGGGCTCCGGCCAGGGCGAGACCATGTTGCGCTCCACGTTTGAGCGTGTTGTCTCCAAGCGCTCAGGGGTGATCTCGGTGACCACCATGGAGCGGGCACCCTGCCGGAGCAGCAGGATCGTGTGGTTCCCCACGCCAGCACCCAACTCCAAGACACTCTTGCCGCGCACGAGGTTGTTCTCTGCCAGGGCCAGAGCCAGGAGCTGGCCATGGGGCGTGGGCGACCAGTCGTCGTCGCCACCTGACAGGTCCATTTGCAGGAGCTCGTGCGGATGCGGAGTGCCCATTGTGCGGCGCAGTCTAGCAGGGCGTGGCACAGCCGCCCGCTCTGGACAGTAAAGCCTTCGCTACTTCAAACCCTCACGCCATCACAGCCCAGGGCACCTTGCCGTGCACATCGGTCAGGCGGAACTCACGACCTTGATAGGGGTACACCAGACGCTCATGGTCTATCCCCATGAGGTGCAGGACCAAGGCCTGGAAGTCGTGCACGTGGACCCCGTCCTGAGCGAGGTTGTAGCCCAGGTCGTCGGTCTCGCCAAAGGAGAAGCCGGGCCGCATGCCACCGCCGGCCATCCACATGGTGAAGCAGCGCGGGTGATGGTCGCGGCCGAAGTTGTTGGAGGTCAGCTTGCCCTGGGAGTAGCTGGTGCGACCGAACTCACCGCCCCAGATCACCAGGGTGTCCTCCAGCAGGCCGCGGCGCTTGAGGTCCGTCACGAGGGCGGCGGAGGCCTGATCGGTCTCCTTGCACTGGGTGCGAATGGCCCCGGGCAGATTCCCATGCTGGTCCCAGCCCTGATGGAACAGCTGCACACAGCGCACGTCGCGCTCAAGCAGGCGGCGCGCCAGAAGACAGTTGGCTGCGTAGGTGCCCGGGTCGCGGGCCTCCTGGCCATACAGCTCAAAGACCTCCTCGGGCTCGCTGGAGAGGTCAGTGGCCTCGGGCACCGACGCCTGCATGGCGAAGGCCAGCTCGTGCTGGGCCATGCGTGAGGCGATCTCAGGGTCGCCCTCGCGTTCACTCTGCAGCCGGTGAAGCTGCCCGAGTGTGTCGAGCATGCGCCTGCGGGTCGCCCGGTCCACGCCCGGGGGGTTGCCAAGGAAGAGGACGGGATCGCCCGAGGAGCGGAACTGGACGCCCTGGTGCCGGGAAGGTAGGAACCCCGAGCCCCACAGTCGCGCGTACAGGGGCTGGCCACCCTTGTTCTTGGTGAGCAGGATGCAGGACGCGGGCAGGTCCGGGTTGCTGCTACCGAGGCCGTAGGAGATCCAGGCGGGCAGGGAAGGTCGACCGGACAGCTCCGAGCCGGTCTGCACGAAGGTCACGGCCGGATCGTGGTTGATGGCACTGGTATGCATGCCCTTCAAGAACGTCAGATCATCGGCGATGCGCGCCGTGTGCGGCAGGAGGGAGCTGACCCAGGCGCCGCTCTGGCCGTGCTGGGCGAATTCGAAGGGTGAGGCGGCCAGGGGCAGACTCGACTGGTTGCCACTCATGCCCGTCAGGCGCTGGCCCATGCGCACGCTGGCGGGAAGCTCTTCCCCATTGCGCCGCACGAGCTCGGGCTTGGGGTCGAACAGGTCCAGGTGACTGGGACCGCCACTCTGGAAGAGAAACACGATGCGCCGCGCACGGGGGGCGTGGTGCAACACGAACGGGGAGCGGCTCGCATCCTGTGTACGCGTGCCCCCCAGGGCCAGGGAGCTCCCGCCCAGTCCGGCAACCGCCAGCAGTTCTCGTCGTGTCAACCCCTTGGATGTCATCGCAACGTCACCGCCTCGTCCAAGCTCATCAAGACGTGGACCACGGGTGTCCAGGCCGCGACCTCGATCGGATCGAGGTCGGACTGCAGAGCTCGCGTGCCAACGCCCAACAGGGTCTGGGCCACACTCGAATCCTCTGCGTAGCGCGTACGCATGTCATCCAGCAGGCGTTCCATCCCCCGCGCCTCCTCCTCCCGGGGCACACGGTTCAAGACGATCCGGAACAGGTGTTCGAGACGCGAGGCCGTGTCCTCGTCTGTAGTGAGAATCCTCTCGGCGAGAACCCGCGCCGCCTCCACGAACTGGGGATCGTTGAGCAACACCAGGGACTGCAGCGGGGTGTTGGTGGGCCGCCGGCGCGCCACACACACGTCTCCCTTGGCCGCATCCAGGATCATCATGTAGGGCGGCGGTGAGGTGCGCTTCCAGAAGGTGTAGAGGCTGCGGCGATAGAGGCCCTCGCCCTTGTCCGGGTGGTACGTGGAGCCCGACTTCTCCTGCCACAGGCCGGCAGGTTGGTAGGGCTTCACGCTGGGACCACCGAGCTTCTCCACGAGCAGGCCCGCCCGGAACAGTGCGCTGTCCCGCAGGGTCTCGGCACCCATGCGCTGGGCCGGGAACCGGGACAGTAACGCCCCCTGTGGATCGACGGCGCGCGCGCGGTCCGTGGTGCGCGAGGACTGCCGATAGGTGGCCGAGAGGGCCATACGTCGCAGGAGGGCCTTCACGTCCCAACCCGAATCCATGAACTCAAGGGCCAGCACGTCCAGGAGCTCGGGGTGGCTGGGAGGCGCACCCTGTGTTCCAAAATCCTCCGGCGTGGCGACGATCCCCTGGCCGAAGAGACCCTGCCAGAGACGGTTGACGGCCACGCGCGCTGTGAGTGGATGGTCGGGATGTGTGAGCCAGCGCGCGAGGGTCAAGCGGTTGAGGGACGCCGAGGGGGACAGGTCGGGTCCGATGGCCGTGGGAACCCCGCGCTGCACCACTTCACGGGGCAGCTCGTAGTTCCCCCGTTCCAGGCGGCGCACCACGCGCTCTTGCGCCATGTCCTCCATGGTCATGATCTGACGCACACGATCGCGAAGCTCATCCCTGTGCTGGCGCGCACCACGTAAGGCCTCTCGCTGCTCGGGTGTGTATTGCAGGGCGCCCCCGGAGTCCGCTTCGACTCGTTGGTCTCCTCCGTACAGACGGGCCACTTCCACGGGCGCCAACGCTCGGGCAACCACCACCAGCTCGTCCACACCACCACCTGAGAAGCCCCGATCCCGGAAGCGCTCACCCAGGGTCAGGTGTCCCTCGCTGCTGCCCACGATGGTGCGCGTCAGGCAGTCGCGGATGACGTCCACGTCGACGACCCGACCATTCACGAACAGGTGCATGCCCGCTGCTTGCGATGAGCCATCGTAGGTCATGGCCAGGTGCACCCACTCCCCAACGGGCAGGGGCTCACTGGTACGGACGCGCAGACCATCCCCGGGCCAGAAGTGGATCAATGACGCGGAGAACCGGCCCTCCTCCACGAGCCACTGGTACCCGCGGCTGCCCGAGTCGTGCCAGGCCTTGGAGCGGTGCAGGAGGATGGCCCGCGGGTAGGCCTCGGGCAGGCGGACCCAGAGGGCCATGCTGAAAGCGTCCCAGCGACGGAAGAGGCCCACGCCGGGAAAGGTGACCGCATCGTCACCGGTGAGCTCGAGGCCGCCCCCCGCTTCTCCCGTGATGCGCCGGTTGAAGCCGTGCACCACCCCCACCGTGGCCGTGATGCTCACGCCGAGAACTCCCAGGCTGGTCTCCTCCTCAAAGAGCTCAATCTGTGCGCCGTCAAATCGAGACTCGAGGCTTGGACGGTTCCAGATCGTGATGGCCTCGATGGCACGGGGTTGATCGAGGCGGACTTCGACCCACGGCTCCGCCTCGAACGCCGTGTGGCTGAAGTTCGAGCGATCTCCGTCCACCAGGTTGGCGATCGGGTAGGCGCCCGCGTTGTATTCGGATGACTGGGAGAGAGAGGCCTGACCCGCGATGTTCTCGCCCTCGGACGTGATCTCCAACTCCGAGAGGTTGATGACGCGGTTCGCACCGGGAAGGGTCATGCGCAAGGAGGTGACCCGTCCCGCAACGAGTGCGGGATGGTGGATCCGGATCTGACGACCGCCGCCCTCTACCGTGATGTGCTCACCGGATTGAGCCGCCTGCAGGTCGTTGACGAGGGCTGTGCCCTCCTCCTCGTCCATGGACCAGAGGCCCTGCAGATCCGGGATCGCGAGCCGGTCCACCGGAGCCCCGGGGCCAGCGAGGGACGGCCGGATCTCCTCGAGCGCGCGCACGCGCTCCTGCGCCTCGGCCAGACCCCGCCCCTGATCGGGGGTGGGCAACTCAAGGGCCGGTGTCGGTACGGCATTGGTGAAGTGCGAATACAAGCCGCTCTCGTCGATGGAGGCGAAGAACGAGGCGAGGGAGTAGTACTCCCCCTGCCCGATGGGATCGAACTTGTGGTCGTGGCAGCGGGCGCACGACAGGGACAGGCCAAGGAAGGTCGTGCCGAGGGTCTCCACGCGGTCGGCCACGTACTCCTGGCGGTACTCCTCCTCCGTGGAGCCCCCTTCGTTGGTCTGTCGGTGCAGACGATTGAAACCGGTGGCCAGTCGCTGTTCGCGGGTGGCGTCGGGGAGGAGGTCACCAGCCACCTGCCAGGTCAGGAAATCATCGTAGGCCAGGTTCTGGTTGAAGGCCTTGATGACCCAGTCCCTCCAAGGCCAGACCTCGCAGTACACGTCACTCTGGTAGCCGTAGGTGTCCGCATAGCGTGCCAGATCCAGCCAGGCGCTGGCCATGTGCTCGCCATAGCGAGGCGATTCGAGGAGGCGATCAACAGCTCGCCCGTAGGCGCCCTCGCCCGGATCCTCCAAGAACGCGCCCATCTCCTCGGGCGTGGGTGGCAGCCCGGTCAGGCCCAGGGTGACACGCCGCAACCAGATCCCTCGCGGGGCGGACTCGGCGGGCTCGAGCCCTTGCCGCTCCAAGCGCTCCAGGACAAATACATCCAAGGGGTCGCGAGCCCAATCCGAACGCACGACCTCGGGCATGGCGACACGCTCCGGAGCCTTGAATGCCCAATGCCCCCCATCGGGCACGGGCACCTTCGAAGGTGTGTCTCCCCCAGGGCAGCCCAGGGCAGGCAGAAAGGACAGGTAGAGAGCGAACACCCTCACAGCTTAGGGGAGGTCCATCGAGGACGCACTTACCCAGTGACTTGGCGTATTCTGGGGCCCATGCCCCCCACCTTTGTCGCCCTCCTCCCCACCCCGGACCAGCAGCCATCGATCGCCGCACGGGAGCGGGTGGCAGCCCAGTCTGCGGCAGCCCGTCGCGCCTTGAAGCTCGCGGCCCGGGAGGCGGGGTGCCCGGAGATGGTGTTCCACAAGAGCGACGACGTGCCCCAGCCCTGGCAGGGCTGGCACTGGTCGGTTTCCCATGACGACACCTGGGTGCTGGGCGCCCTGGCGCGCGCCCCCCTGGGCGTGGACCTGGAGCGCATCACCCTGCGTCGAGCGGCCCTGCGCGAAGCCGTGCTCAACGAGGACGAGCGGGCGCTGCTGGGCGAGGTGGATGCCCTGGGCTTCACGCGCCTCTGGACGGCCAAGGAGGCGGTGCTCAAGGCCGCGGGGGTCGGCCTGACGCGTCTCTCCCATTGCCGACTGAGCGCCACGCCCTCCCCCACCCTGACCCAAGCCGGGGAGCCGGCGGGCCCGGCCCTGCCCATGTTCCTGGATGGGGAGGCCGCACCCGTGCTGCAGTTCCGCTGGCATGACCATCTCCTGGCGCTTCACATCCAGGGCGGGGAAGAGAGCCTGACGTGGGTCCTTCCTTCCCCACAAGGCGTATCCTGTCAGGAGCCTCAGGATCACGTCACTTGACCACCGCCACCGCAACCTTCGCCGAGCAGGACAAAGGCAACGCCCCGGGTTGGGCTGCACCCTTGCACGACCTGTACCCCTTCGACTCGCACTTCCTGGAAGTCGAGGCGGGGCGCCTGCACTTTGTGGATGAGGGGCCGACCGAGGCCGCACCCATGCTGTGCGTGCACGGCAATCCGTCCTGGTCGTTCCTGTTCCGACGACAACTGCAAGGGTTCGCGGGTGAGATGCGCGTGATCGCCCCCGACCACCTGGGCTGCGGGCTCTCCGACCAACCCGAACACTGGTCCTATCGCCTTGCGGATCACGTCCAGAACCTGGTGCAACTGATCGACCACCTGGACCTCTGGAACATCACCCTGCTCGTTCACGATTGGGGCGGGGCCATCGGCCTGGGGGCCGCCCTCCAGAGGCCCGAGCGTATCGGGCGCCTGGTGATCACCAACACAGCCGCGTTCCCCTCCAACCTCATGCCCGGGCGTATCGGCCTGTGCCGCGTACCGGGCATCGGTCGTCTGGCGGTCCAGGGCTGCAACGCATTCGCCCGTGCGGCGACCTTCATGGCCGTGGAACGACCCATGCCCCGTGCGGTACGCCGTGCTTTCGTAATGCCCTACGCCCGTCCACGCAGCGCGCGCGCCACCTGGCACTTCGTGGACGACATCCCCATGGATCCCGGGCATCCCAGCTGGGAGACGCTGACGGCGATAGCGGCCGGCGTGCCCACCTTCCAGGACCGCTCCAACCTGATCCTGTGGGGCGAGAAGGACTGGTGCTTCACGCCGGCCTTCCGCGAGGAGTGGGAGCGGCGCCTGCCCGGAGCCGAGTGCCATCCGATCGCCGATGCAGGTCACTACCTGTTTGAAGACGCCCCGGAGGATATCGAGCGCCACCTGCGCGTCTTCCTGAAAGCCGAGGAGATCCTGTGACGCGTACAGATCCCTTCAAAGCCCTGGGGGAGATACCGCAGCGCGTGAACACCGCTGGTTTCCTCTCCCAAAGCGCCGAGGCCTGGCCCGATGTCGAGGCCGTCATCGAGGCCAAGTCCGGCAAGCGCATCACCTTTGCACAGTTGGAGGCGCGGGCCAGCCACATGGCCGCAGGCTTGCACGCTCTCGGTGTGGAGTTCGGGGACCGCGTGTGCCTGTTCGTGCCGGCGAGCATCGAGTTTGTGGCTCTGACCTTTGCCCTCTTCAAGCTGGGGGCCGTACCCGTCCTGGCCGACCCTGGCATGGGACGCAAACGGCTCCTGGGCTGCGTGGCGCGCATCCGGCCGCGGGTCATGATCGGGATCGGCAAGGCCCATGCGGCGCGACGCCTGTTCCCGAAGGCCTTCGAGAGCGTTGAGATATCTGTTGCGATGGGGTGGTGCCTACCCGGAAGCGGTCCAAAGCTGACCTCGGTCGAAGCCGCCGGGGCAGAAGCGTCGAGCGCGGAAACGGAATGGTTGGCGGACACCGGTAGCGCAGACGCAGCCGCCATCCTGTTCACTTCCGGCAGCACCGGGCCTCCCAAGGGCGTCCTCTATACCCACGGGATGTTCCATGCTCAGGTGCTGGCGCTGAAAACCCTCTACGGTTTCGAGGCGGGCGAGGTGGACCTCGCATGCTTCCCGCTCTTTGCCCTGTTCGACGTGGCCTTTGGCAGCACGAGCGTATTCCCCGACATGGACGTCTCGCGGCCCGCCTCCTGCGACCCGGCGAAGATCGTGGACGCCGCCCAGACCTACAAGGCGACCAGTGCCTTCGGCTCGCCCGCCATCTGGAAGCGGGTGGCCCCCTGGTGCATGGACCGGGGCGAACGCATGGAAGCACTCAGGCGCGTCCTCGTGGCCGGCGCGCCCGTCAGCCCCGACCTGATCCGGGCTCTGCATGGGATCCTGCCACTGGATGGCGATGTGCACACGCCCTACGGCGCTACCGAGTGTCTGCCTGTGGCATCCATTGCAGGCCGCACCGTGGTGCCCTACCTGGAAGAGCGGATCCAATCGGGTGAAGGCACCTGTGTGGGCCGGGTGGCCCCGGGCATCGACCTGCGCCTGATTGCCATCCACGACGGGCCCATCGGGAGCTGGAGCGAGGACCTGGAGGTCGCCCCGGGAGAGCTGGGCGAGGTGGTGGTGCGCGGCCCCGTGGTCACAGCCCACTACGTCGCCGACACCGAACACGACGCCCTGGCCAAGATACCCGACGCCGAAGGAGGCCACTGGCACCGCATGGGTGATCTGGGCTACCTCGACGACGACTCGCGACTTTGGTTCTGCGGTCGCAAGAGCCACCGACTGCACACGAGTCAGGGCATGCGGCCAACGGTGCCGGTGGAGAACGTCTACAACACACACCCGCGCGTGGTTCGCACGGCCCTGGTGGGAGTGGGGCCGGAAGGGGAGCAGCTCTCCGTGCTCTGCGTCCAGCCCACGGCCGGCTCCATGCCCAAGGGCAAGGCCATGAGGCGTGGGTTCCAGGAGCAGCTCAAGGAGATCGGACGCAAGCGGTGCGACACGGCAACAGTGGAGGGCTTCCTGTTCCACCCCGACTTCCCTGTAGATCCCAGACACAACGCCAAGATCGAACGCGAACGACTGCAGGCATGGGCCAGCGAGCAACTGAATTGAAGGTCGCCGTCACCGGTGGCGGCGGGTTCCTGGGGAGGCGCATCGTGGAGATGCTGCGCGCCAGAGGCACACAGGTGAGGTCGATCTCCCGCGGTAGCTACCCGGAGCTGGAAGCCCTGGATGTTGAGTGCCGGCAAGCGGACCTCTCTGATAAGTCCGCGGTCCATGCAGCATTGGAGGGAGTCGACGCGGTAGTCCACGTCGCCGCCAAGGCCGGAGTCTGGGGCAAGCGGTCAGACTTCATGTCCACAAACCTGACCGGTACCGAGAACGTCCTTGCCGCCTGCTCCTCGCAGGGGATCAAGCGCCTGGTCTACACGTCTTCCCCCAGCGTGTGCTTCGATGGCCAGGACCATCTGAATGCAGGCAATGATCTGCCCCGAGCCCAACGCTTCCTCTCTCCCTATCCTGAGAGCAAAGCCCTTGCTGAGGCGTTGGTGCTTGAAGCCGACTCACCTCAGCTGGCCACCGTTGCCTTGCGACCGCACCTCATCTTTGGCCCCCGGGATCCACACCTCGTACCGAGACTGTTGGAGAGTGCAGCACAGGGACGGTTGAGACGCATCGGAGACGGCCGTAATGAGGTCAGCCTGACCCACGTGGACAATGCGGCCTGGGCGCACGTGTGTGCCCTGCGGGCTCTCGAACCGGGAGCCGCCTGTGCAGGACAGGCCTACTTCGTATGCAACAGGGAGTCGGTAAGACTGTGGGACTGGATCAACGCTCTCCTGGGGAACCTGGGGCGCACGCCGGTGGAGCGCAGAACGCCTCTGGGTCTGGCGCGCATGGCAGGAGCCTTGTGTGAAGCGGGCTGGAAGGTGCTGCCGCTCAAGGGCGAGCCTCCCATCACACGCTTCGTTGCGCTGCAACTCGCCCGTTCCCACTCCTATGACCTGGCCCCCTTGGAGCGGGACCTGGGGTACAGAGAGAGGTTGGACATGGCGACGGCAACGGCCCAGCTGGTTGCAGACCTCCGCCGGCGCAGGTAGCGACCTAGGCGGACACCAGGCGCCAGAGGACCCAGCTGGCTACCGAGCGTAGGGGGGCCCAGACCTCGGCCCGGCTCTCCAGTTCCTTGGGTCCGGGCCGCTCAGGCAGCCCGTCCAGAATACGCAGGCCCTCCTGCAGGCCCAGATCGCCCCCGGCCATCACGTCCTGTCGGCCGAGGCGAAAGAGAAGGAACATCTGCGCCGACCAGACACCGATACCACGCACCCGGGTCAGGACCTCGATGACCTCCTCGTCCGGGCGCCGTGAGATGGTGCGCAGGCCCAGACTGCCGTCCAGGGTCTTGGTGGCGAGGTCCTTGATCGCGATCGTCTTCGCCCGTGACAGGCCCGCCCCTCTCAGGTGCGCATCGGGCAACTCGAGGATCTCAGGGGGGCTGGGGAAGCGACGACCGGCTGACAGGGATCTCACCCTCCTATGGATGGTGCCAGCCGCCTTCGTGGATAGCTGCTGATGCACGATGGCCTTGGCCAGGGAGTGGAAGTGCGAGTCCGCATCTGCGCGAATCGGGAACTCCGGGAGGGGCGCGACCCGGCCCATGGCCCGTGCGAGCACGGGATCGCGGCGGCGCAGGCCACGCATCTGGGCCGCAGTGGGTGGCCCACTGCGCGGGGCTCGGGCTGCTCTGCTGGCAGGTGGCATGGGAGAAGAGACGGACTGGGGCACGGGCCCAGCCAGTACCTACATCCTATCGCTGTCCGGATTGTCTGGGACAAGCTTCACCTGCACCTCTGTCCCCGCTACATTTCATCCATCGGGCAGTTTTGGGGCCCCCAATTCCCCTCCAACTGCCTCAGGTCCGTCTTTTCAAAACCCCCACCCCAAGGGATGTCCAACCCGATCATGATGGCTACCACCCGGCAAGATGCAATCCGCACTATCTCGTCCGAGTTCCTATGGGACTTGGGCGGCGAGATTCCCGAGAACGGCGACATGCTTCCCGACTGCTTTGGGAAATATGTGTTCAACGATCAGGTCCAGCGCCAGCGCCTCCCGAAGCCGGTGTACTCGGCCCTGCGCAAGACCATAGAGACGGGTGCACCTCTTGATCCCGACGTGGCTGATTCAGTCGCGGCGGCCATGAAGGACTGGGCGGTTGAACACGGGGCAACACACTACACCCACTGGTTCCAGCCCATGACGGGCTCGACGGCCGAGAAGCACGACTCGTTCCTCAACCCGACGGATGATGGTGGAGCCATCTTGGAGTTCTCGGGACGAGAGCTCTCCCAGGGCGAGCCCGACGCGAGCTCTTTCCCCACTGGCGGCCTGCGCGCCACATTCGAAGCACGCGGCTACACCGCCTGGGATCCGACATCTCCCGCGTTCCTTCGTAAGAGCGAAGGCGGTGCCACCCTGACGATCCCCACGGCCTTCTGCTCGTGGACAGGGGAAGCCCTGGACAAGAAAACACCGCTGCTTCGCTCTTGCGAGACCCTCTCCACTTCGGCCGTTCGACTGCTGAACCTGATTGGGGAGAGTCACGTAAGTCGCGTGATGCCCAGCGCGGGCACAGAGCAGGAGTACTTCCTGATCGACCGCCAGTTCTACCGCATGCGCCCTGACCTGGTGGCCTGCGGGCGCACGCTCTTCGGTGCGCGGGCGTTCAAGGGCCAGGAGTTCGATGACCACTACTTCGGGAACATCAGCCAGCGCGTGTTGCGCTTCATGCACGAGATGGAGAACGAGCTCTGGATGCTGGGCGTCCCGGCCAAGACGCGCCACAACGAGGTGGCACCCTCCCAGTTCGAGCTTGCCCCTGTTTACTCCAAGGTGTCGGTCGCCACGGACCAGAACATGCTGACCATGGACGTCATCAAGGAAGTGGCCGAGCGCCACGGCCTGACGGCGCTCATGCATGAGAAGCCCTTCGCCCGCCTGAACGGCAGCGGCAAGCACCTGAACTGGTCCCTGGGGGACAATGCGGGCAAGAACCTGCTCGACCCCGGCAGCACGCCCCACGAGAACCTGCGCTTCATCTTGACCCTGACCGCCATCATCCGTGGCGTGGATCTGCACCAGGATCTACTGCGCGCGTCCATCGCGTCCGCAGGCAACGACCATCGCCTGGGGGCCAACGAGGCTCCGCCCGCGATCATCTCGATCTTCGTCGGCCAGCAGCTTGAGGAGATCGTGCAGTCGATCATCGAGGGTCGCAGCCCAGTGACCGGAAGCCAGGAAGAGACCATTCGTCTCGGCGTCACGTCCTTGCCGGAACTGCCGCGGGACATTTCGGACCGCAACCGCACCTCGCCCTTCGCCTTTACGGGCAACAAGTTCGAGTTCCGGGCAGTGGCCTCAAGCCAGTCCGTCGCCTACCCGGCAGCCTTCATCAACATGATCGTGGCCGAGTCCATGGACTATCTGGCCGATCAGATCGAAGCCAAGGGTGGCCCCTCGACCGAGAACATCCAAGCCGTGGTGCGCGAAGCCCTCGCCTCCCACCAGCGCATTCTGTTCTCGGGGGACAACTACTCCGCTGAGTGGCGTGAGGAAGCCGCGCGCCGTGGCCTGCACAACAGGCCGGGGACGCCCGAGGCTCTGTCGGACTGGGTCAGTGAGACCAACCTCTCGCTCTACGAGCGCTATGGAGTGTTCTCCCGGGGCGAGGCCCACTCGCGTCTCAGTGTCCAGATGGAGACCTACGCCAACAAGGTCAACGTTGAGGCCATCGCAACGCGCGACATCGCCATGACCATGATCCTGCCGGCAGCCATGGCCTACCAGAAGAGCCTGGCCGACTCCATCGCCGCCACCGAGGGAGCCATGGGCCCGGAATGGGATGCACAGATACTGACTTCCCAGCGCGAGGTGTTGGCCTTGTCCTCCAAGCAGATTGCCGACATGAAGCAAGCCATCGACAACCTCCTGGCCATTCAGGAGGAGTTGGAGGCAAGTGATTATGGCGAGGCCGAGAGAGCTCACGCCTACCGCGATAGGGTCATCCCGGCCATGGATGCGGTGCGCGAGTGTTGCGACTTGCTGGAGCGTCTGGTGAGTGACAGCCTTTGGCCTCTGCCCAAGTACCGGGAGATGCTCTTCATCCACTAGAGCCACCCGAAGCCTGAAGCCACAGAATCGGCCCGTCCGGCCCCCCGGTGAGGAACCATCGGAGGAGCCGGGCGGGCCGCTCTGATGGAGCCGGATCCTGCGGTGACTGGTAGCGGTGACTGGACTTGAACCAGTGACTTCAGGCTTATGAAGCCTGCGCTCTAACCAACTGAGCTACACCGCCGTTTTGGGGGGCGAACTCTAGCCCCTCCCCCCGTCCAGGGTCAAGCAGGCCGGAGGGTGGCTGGCCGATCCCGCATCCTGTCCGAAGGTTTTTTCGAGATTCCCTGTCCCGTTTCCCCTCCGGGACACCTCTGGATCCTGGGAAGGGAGCCTCAGTCCGCACAGCGGCTCCCCGACTCCTCCAGACAGGTACCTGAGCCGGCGAATGACCAACGGGCTCTCCCTCTGAGGACCCCAGGGTCGTGTCGGCATCCCTCCGGCACTCCCAACGGGGACCTCTTGAGATTGCCTGACGGAGATGACTTGAGAGAGTCAGGGCGCCTCGGCTTGCCGGGGCGCCCACTCCTCACTCTCCCGTCCCCGAGGAGCTCTCTTCGATTTCGATGCCCCCTCGGGCCACGGCGAAGAGCAGGCAGGGTGGGTTTCCGGGGCCCACGTCCTGGGCAAGATCCCCCAGGGCAACGGGAGCATGGGTCGAGCCCGGCGGATACCGCAGGTAGGTACCCGCACCGTGCTCTCCGAACTTATCCCTATACCCGCCAGAGAGTATGAGTACGTCCTCGAAGTCCAGATGCCGGTGGGCCGGATACCCCCTACCCGGCTGCATGCGGATCAGGACACTGAGTCCACCTTCAGGAGAGTCGCCGGGGATCAGCGGCTTCCACTGGACACCCTCGTAGCGGGTGTCCAGCCAACCAGACTCGGTTTCAGCGGCATCCAGTCGCGCTTCAAGCCCAAGGAGGGCGATAACTGGCGAGTGGGACCGGGCGGAAGTCATGCACACCATCCTAGCCAAGGCACGTTGAGCCGAGTCAACAGTGGGTCAGAATCGATTTGCAGGTTGGAAACACCCATGCATTGCAAGTGGATTTCGAGGGTTACGTACCAAATTAGGTGCATTCCACTGCTCAGCGCGTACACTTGTATATGGATGGCTTCGGCCGTCTGTGATAGCGAGTATCGGCAGGAGACACTTGGTCTTGCGAGCGACCTTGAGTCAGGGAAGCTTGCCGACACTCCTCTCTCCCTCGGGCCGGCAGGGGTTTCCCCCCTTGCTGGCCCTCTTTCATGCTTGGCTTGCGGAACTGCTTGCAGACTTGAGAGAGCACGTACGCCCCGATCCAGTCGGTTCCATCAATCGTGCAAGAGTTCGAGCGCGACACCGTGCCGCAGTCCAAGTGCGCTGATCCGTGCTTCACCGGCCTCGATGCGTTCGAGCCCAGCGGCAATACAGATCAATCCGGCAGGCAGAATCTCGACACGCTGGGACTCGATGGGTAGATGCGCCCGATCTTCAGGGGACATATCAATCAGTCGTTCGCCCCATGCCCTTGCGGCACAAACATCAATGTGCGTTCCTTCAACCTGAAGCGGGTCAAACTGCTCAAGGCCTTTCTCGAGGCAAGCCAGGTTTGATGCACTTCCGCCCAGCAGCACTACCGTGCGCCCTCGCGCGAAATCCGTTGGGAAACACCCGAACGAAGCTCGCACTTGTTCCCACAAGCCCGCTGCTCCTCCCGGCTCCAGTGGTGCATTTGACCCCATTCCAAGAAACTGCTCTGTCAGGACCAAGGCACCCACCGGGGCAGAGATCTGTTCCCCAGGCCCCTCGCCTGCCAGCTCGGTCGAACCACCGCCCACGTCAAGGGTGACCCACTCCTCCGTGCCCGCGGATCCCAGCGCCGATCGTCCAAGCCGCGCCTCTTCCGAGCCCGAGAGGATCTCGACACGCAGTCCGAGCTCATCCTCGCAGCGCTGGACAAACGCCGCTGCATCGCTGGCCCGACGCAGAACGGCCGTCGCGGTGACCCGCAACCGTTCGGGGACCACCCCCATACCCACCGCCTTGGCCTTGAAGCGCCCCAGGGCTCTCAAGGTGCGCTCCACGGCCTCGGGCGAGAGGCCTTGACCGCCGGCCTCTCCAGCCGAACGGGGGCGCTCCCCAAGCCGTACGACCTCACAATCCTGGGCAAGAACCTCAAGCCCCAGCCCCGGTGCGCTCCTTGCCACAAGCAGCAGGGCCGTGTTGGTACCCAGATCGATGGCCGCCACAGGCCTGCGCGATTCGTTCACTGGTCGTCGCCGCCTCGGCGACGGGGCTCAGTGAGGCGCACCTGAAACGAGGTGGACTCCGCCGAAACCCGCACCGAACTCTTGTGGGAGTTCCAGGCGGAGTGTCGTACCACGAGTACCCACTTATACATGCCAGCTTGGGATGTGCTGTACTCCCCCTTCCTGCTGCTTGCGCGCAGACGGATGTTCTTGGGTACGACAACAAACTCTGCCTTCTCCTGGCCCGAATTCCGCTGGAGCCAGACATCCGCTCCCGACAGCGCCTGACCCGACGCGTCCTTCACCTGGACCTTCACGCCCACGGTGTGGCGCGTCTCCGCCCGGCCCAGGTCGATTCTGTCCCCCGAGTTCAGGTGCACCATGGGAAAGGTGAGGGGCTCCGCATTGGAACCGGTGGCCGAGAGTGTCAGCTTCTTGATGGGTGGCCCGGTCATTTCGAAGCGTGTGCCGTCCAAGCTGATCGTCTGGTAACGATAGCCATGAAGGCGCAAGCCCTTGACCGGGTTGCCGCTACCCTTCATGACGATCTCGCCTGTCAACACGCAGGGAGCCGCTTCAATCTCTGGCATGAGCCGCAGTTCGGCGCGGCCGGCAAGGGGAACCTCCACGGTTATCTTGGACGCGTCCCGGGCCGGAAAACCAGGAGCCGACGCACTCAGGCTCCAGGAACCGGGAGAGAGCCCCTCCAGCACAAAGCGTCCGTAGTCGTCGGCGGTGGCGTAGCGCGAACGAGAACGCCTTGAAGTAGAGACCCGAGCTCGGACGCGGGCACCGCTGATGCCCCAGCCGTTCGGATCGAGGACGACCCCCTCCAGTGAATGCGCCGGTTTGACACGGAGTTCCAAGCCCTCGAGGTTCTGCTCAACAGTCTTGTCCAAGGTACCGGAGGTGTACCCCTCGAGGTCGGCCGTCAGGCGACAGCGACCCACCGGGACTCCGTGGAGGACAAAGCCCCCATCCGCATCGCTGATCGCGAGCTGTGCATCCAGTTCCTGGTCCTTCCAGCGCACAGTCCCCTGCACTGTGGCTCCTGCGAGTGGCAGGCCGTCCGTATCGCACACGATCCCCCTCAATTCGAAGCCCTCCCCGAGACGCAGGATCAGGCCCGCTCGGGACTCGCCATTCTGGAGCCGAATGGGCTCGGACTTGGCAAACCCCCCGCGAGTTGCTGCCCCACCCGAGCCTTCACTAGAGGAGGTCGCTGCAACGGCAAAGGAAGAGCGTGCCGGGACGCGCTTGAATTCGAAGTTCCCCGCAGCGTCTGTGATGGCGGTGCCAACCTCGCCGCCCGCACGAGAGGAGTACCAGTTCCTATCGCGGGGCTGGAGACAGCACACCTCGCAACCGGCAACCCCCTGCCCCTGGGGATCCACCACGCGACCTGAGAGACGCGCCGGTGGAAAGAAAAGGAACCGCTTCTCACGATTTTGGGCCAGGGACGAAATCTCGACCTCCTCGGTCAACTCATCCCCCCAGGGTGTACGGATGTGAACCCGGTGGGATCCTGAGCTGAGACCGGCAAAGGGGGCCCGCCCATTGGCCTCAGTCAGAACCTTCAGTGAAGTCAACTCCTCCAGAGGGTTGCCGCGGCCCATGAGGGTCGGCTCGAGCTCCACCTGAGCCCCCTCGACAGGACCCCCTTGCCCCCGGGTCTCAACCAGGGCTATGAACGAAGATCCGAGAGGCAAGCTGATCAGCACATCCGTGCGGTGCCCCCGCTCCACCTGAACGCCACTCTGCAGAACGGGCGGAGCATCCTCCTTGATGGCGCCCAATGTGTAGGCTCCCGTAGGCAGGTTGGTGAATTCAAAACCACCATCATCCAGGACGATCTGACTCGCCATCGAGTCGTCCTCCAACCGGCCACTCCCCCAGCGCCACAGGTGAACCTGCGCTTCGCCACTGGATCCAGCACCGGGCCCCACCAAGCGGCCGCTGATGGAACCGGCGGGTTCCATTGAGATCACCCACTCTTCTGCGGTGGGTTCTGGCAACTGCGGCGCGTGCAGATCCACGTACTCGGGGTGGGAGACCAGGAAGCTACCCTGGAGCCCTTCGGGCAAGGTGATTTCAAAGGCCCCCGTTTCAGAGCTGGTCGACCCTCGCGTCACCTCACCGAGAGTGGCCAACACCTGTCCGCCAGGAATGGCCAAGGCCGAGCCCTTCTCCACCAACCTGCCTTTGAGTTGCACCTCACGGCCATCGAAGGTGGCCTGGGTGCGCGTGGAGCCCGTGTCCATGTTCTCCACTTTGGGCGACGAATCCGGTGCAGTGATTCCCTCCAGCGCACCCGGATCGATACCTTCCTTGCGCACGGGTGGCTCCACCCCGTTGGACAGGCCGGGCGCCAGCTCGGCGCCACCCAAGAGGGTCACGCCCACCACCGTGCCCACGGCCAGCAGAATCAGAACCAGGACGAGGGATTGATTGCGCACTGCCATGGTTGGAGCTCAGGTTCCCGCCAAGCGGGGAAAACAACCGTAGCACTGACCCTCTGGGCTGAACACCTGAACCCGTGTTCCGTCTTGGTCAAGCACCAGTAGGCGTGCCTGGGCGGCACCTGGTCTGAGCCCTCCCTGTTCGACAACCACGTCCTCCAGTGCCGACACCTCACCGACGCGCGTGCCTTCCGTTGCGAGGATCTTGCGTACACGGCCCCGCAGATCGAGGAGCAGGAGGGCGCTTGTCGGGGAAGTCACCGCGACCACCAGGGTGTTCTCGTCCAGGATGTCCAAAGCCACGGGGCCGACGCTGCGCCCTCGGCCATCCAGGACGGGCAACGAGTAGTGGAAGTCCCCGGAGCGAAACACCTGAATGCGGCCCGCACCCTCTTCCGCCGCATAGAGCCACTCGCCCGCCTGGGCCAGACCAGAGAGGTCACGGAACACGCCTCTGGGATCGCCCAGGGGGCGCAGTGACTGCACGCGCCCTTGGTGCGCGTGGAACAGCTGCAGAGCGTGACGTCGATGGCCATGGGAGGCAATCACCAGGGTGAGCTCATCATCACTGCCCAGGGCCAGCACGTCCGCCGGGGCACCGAGCACTCCCCTGGCATCCCGGGACCGGGTTTCTTCTGGATCCCCCACACACGCCACCTGCACCCCGAAGAGAGTGAAGGCGCGCACCACTCCCGCAGGCTGGTCAGCCACCCAGAGGCGGTGGTCGTCGTCCATGGCCAGACCCGACGCGCTCGAGCGCCCTTGGGTCTCATCACAGAACGAGAAGCAGGTCTGCAGCGGTCGGCCGTCCAGGTCGTAGCTCGAAACCCAAGCCGTCTTGGCCTGACGCCCTACGTACAAGACGCCATCGTGCAGGGTGAGGCTGCCGTACATGACTAGAGCGCAGAGCACCCCTTGAGCTGTAGGTACACCACCTCGGCCGGAACCCCCACACGCAGGGGGACTGCGACGACGCCCAGCCCGCGGGAGACGATCAGGGTGGTCGGGCCCAGGTCGAGCCGAAGACCTGGGTGCTGAGGACCCAGACGGCGCAGAAGGGGCAGATCCACCTGGGTGCCGTGAGTGTGACCCGAGAGAATGGCGGTGCATCCCGCCCCCGCAATGGCCGATGCCCCCCGGGGGTTGTGGCACAGGACAATCTCCACGTCTCCCGGCTGCACGGGGCCGCGAGCCCGCCCCAGGTCCACCTCCTTGGCCTCCTCAAGGTCTTCGAGGCCCACGAGAGCCAGGACGCCGTCACCCAGCTCGAAGCGCTCGCACTCATTGCGCAGGAAGCGGATCCCGCGTTCGGCGTAGGCCTCGGCGATGCGACCCTCATTGCGACCCCGGTAGTCGTGGTTCCCAAAGACCGCAAACGTGCCCAGGGGAGACTCCAGCCGGGCCAGATCATCCAACACCGTTAGCGACTCCTTCCATTGGTGCGCGATCATGTCGCCCGTGATCACGACCATGTCCGGGCAGCGCCGGGCCACGGCCTCCACGACCGCGGACAGGTCGCCGGCCCCCAGAAAGGCACCCGCGTGGAGGTCCGAGAGCTGCGCAATGGTCAGCCCCTCCAGGCCCGGATCCAATCCGGGGACGCGCACGGTCTCGAATCGCTCGACAAAGCGACCGGGAGCGAGGTGTTGCTTGCAGTAGAGCCAACGCCCCCCCATGGCCACAAAGCTGTGCTCCGCCACCCAAGAAAGCCCCCGGCGAACGCGCCCGTGGCGCCTGGCGGGTACGCGTACCCCCTGGCCTACAGGTTCGGAGTGATCGGGTACGGAGGCCATCGAACCACTCAATCTGTCAAGCCAATCGCTCCACACCGGAGCGGATCCGCTCGAGGGTCGCAGCCTGACCCAGAACGTCCATGACCTCGAATAGGTCAGGGCCGCCGGGAAGACCCGTCAATGCGCAGCGCAGGGGCTGAAACAGCATGGGGATTTTCTGGCCACGCTCGACCAGCCAGGCCTTGGTGGCCTCTGCCAACTCGGAGGGCGTCTTGGAGGAGTGCTCGGGCAACCAGATGAGGTAGTCGCTCAGAGTCTGGGTGCGGCCCTCATGCTTGCGAGCGCCTTTCTCCGCTTTCGGCAGGTACTCGACCTGGTCGTTGGCAGCGGAGAGGTAGGCCATGCGGTCGGGCAGCTCGCTGTAGATGCGGATGCGCTCCTTCTCCATGGCAATGACCCTCAAGTACCAGTCCCAGCGGGCACGCAGATCCGCCTCGTTGAAGAGCCCGGCATCGACGACGAAAGGCAGGCAGTGCTCGGCCAAAACCTCGTCCGTCTGCTTGTGCAGGTACTCGCCGGCCAGCCACAAGAACTTGTCGAAGTCAAAGATGGCCCCACCGCGGCTCACATCTGCGAGGTCAAAGTGCTCGACAAACGTGGCGAGATCAAACACGTCCGTCTCTCCATCCAGAGCCCAGCCCTGCATGCACAGGAAATTGAGAATGGCCTCACGTGGGTAACCCTGATCGCGGTAGTCACTGAGGGACACGCTACCATCGCGCTTGGAGAGCTTCTTGCGTCCCTTGCCGAGCAGCAGGGGCAGGTGCGCGAAGACGGGAGCGTCCACGCCCAGGGCCGCGTAGAGCAGGACCTGCTTGGGCGTGTTCACGAGGTGTTCCTCACCGCGCAAGACGTGGGTGATTTCCATGTCGGCGTCGTCGCAGACAACGACAAAGTTGTAGGTGGGATCTCCGCTCTGACGGACCATGACCCAATCATCAATCTCGCCGTTATCGAAGGTCACGTCCTTGCGCACCAGGTCCTGAAAAGCGGTCTGTCCCGGGGGCACCTTGAAGCGGATGGCAAAGGCCTCTCCCGCGGCCACGCGGGCCTGGGCCTCTTCGGTGGGACTA
The DNA here is from genome assembly GCA_002720975.1 of Planctomycetota bacterium. Classification (GTDB taxonomy): domain Bacteria; phylum Planctomycetota; class UBA1135; order UBA1135. The sequence goes on from PBIX01000015.1 coordinate 43,784, forward strand.
TCGCGGCAGCAGCGGTCGTAGCGCGGAGTCTCGTTGGCCGCCTGTTGACGCTCGCGGACCTCGCTCAGTCGCTCCGAAGTGCAGAAGCAAGGGTAGGCGTGGCCGGTCTCCATCAGGCTGCCCACCAGCTCCCGGTGGCGATCGATACGCTCGCTCTGGCGGTACGGGCCGAAGTCGCCCCCCAGCTCGGGGCCCTCATCCCAGTCCAGGCCAAGCCAGCGCAGACCCTCGATGATGGCCAGTTCGGACTCGCGCGTGGACCGCGCCCGATCGGTATCCTCAAGTCGCAGGACGAACTGCCCCTGACGCCCGCGCGCGTAGGCCCAGTTGAACAAGGCCGTCCGTGCAAGGCCCAAGTGGATAGCTCCCGTAGGGCTGGGGGCGATGCGTACGCGAAGAGGGCTGGACATGGACCTGGAAGGATACGGGCGGAGCCGGTGAGGCTCAATCTCACCAGCCTACTTGCGAGCGAGACGGGTGTGGCAGGCGGTGGGCGCACGGAGAACCACATCACATTAGACGCGTCCATGTCCCCCACCTACAGTATCCCCATGCCCCTCGCACGTGAGCTGGTCCACTCCCTTCCCAAGGTACTCCTGCACGAACACCTGGACGGAGGACTGCGACCCCAGACCCTGCTCGATCTGGCTGCAGACCAAGGATACGCGGGCCTACCCGAGTCGGAACCCGATGCCCTGGCGAAGTGGTTTCAACGGGGTGCGGATAGAGGCAGCCTGGCGCTCTACCTTGAGGGCTTCGCACACACAATCGCCGTCATGCAAAGTCCCGATGCTCTTGAACGCATCGCATTTGAAGCCCTGGAAGATCTGGCCGAGGAGAACGTGGTCTATGCAGAGCTACGCTTCGCGCCCCACTTCGCGACCACCGACGCCATGGACCTGGATGCGGTCATGGATGCCGTACATCGTGGCTGTGAGCGGGCTCGAGCCGAGCACGGAATCGAGTACGGGCTGATCATCTGCGCCATGCGCAACGAGACCAGCGCCCACTCGCTGGAGATGGCCCAGCTCGCCAGCTCCTGGTTCGACCGGGGCGTGGTGGGCTTTGACCTGGCTGGAGAGGAAGAGGGGCATCCGTCCAAGCACCACGTTGAGGCCTTCCAGCTCATTCAACGACGCAACGGGTCGATCACCATCCACGCGGGAGAGAGCTTCGGTCCTGAGTCCATCTGGCAGGCTCTACAGTACTGTGGCGCGCATCGCATCGGACACGGGACACGGTTGATCGAGGACCTGGGTCTGCACGATGGTCAGGTGGTGCACATGGGTGGCCTGGCTCGCTACATCCTTGACCATCGCATTCCCATCGAGGTCTGCCTATCGAGCAACGTCCATACGGGCGCCACTCCCAGCCTCGCCGAGCATCCCTTCCCGGTCTTCCTCCACGGGGGCTTCCGGGTCACGCTCAATACGGACAATCGCCTGATGAGCGGCGTGACCATGACCGATGAGCTGGTACTTGCAAGCGAGCAGTTCGGGTGCGCGCTCGGGGATCTCGAACGGCTCACTGTGAATGCCATGAAGTCCGCCTTCTGCGGCTACCACGACCGCAAGCGCATTCTGGCCGAGCGCATCCTTCCCGCCTACCGGCAAGCCGCCGACGCGAATCCCGACGCCTGAGGAGAAGCATGCACCCCGACCGACTTCTACGCGATCCCGACACCTTCCAAGGCCGGGTAGAGGTGCATCCGTTCCAGAGCCGGGTTCTGCGGGACAATCCCCTTGGTGATCCTTCCCTGCGAGAAACTCCGGTCTATCTGCCGCCCCAGGCCAGCTCTCAGACATTGCCCGTCGTCTACATGCTGGTGGGGTTCACGGGTCGGCCACATAGCCTCCTGGAGACCCACCCTTGGAAGTCCGGTGTCATCCTGGCCCTGGACCGGGCCATGTCTGCGGGCGAGATGCCCCCTGCCATCGTGGTCATGCCCAATGCATTCACGCGTTACGGAGGCAGCCAGTACGTGAACAGCTCTGCCGTGGGTGCCTATGAGGACCACGTGGTGCAAGAGCTGGTCCCCTGGGTGGACGCGACATTTCCCGTGTGCGCGGGCCGGCGCGGGCTGATCGGCAAGAGCTCGGGGGGCTTCGGCGCCATGCATCTTGGCATGCGGCACTCGGAACTCTTCGGCGCCGTGGCCTCCATCGCAGGAGACTGTCATTTTGAGTACGGGTACGCTCAGGACTTCCTACCGGCTCTGCGCGGACTGACTCCTTTTGCTGGCGATCCGGCCCGGTTCCTCGCTGAGTTCGAGGCGAGCCATGACCTGAGTGGGGATGGACACGCCACCCTCAATCTTCTGGCAATGTCCGCCTGCTACTCCCCCAACCCTGACGTGCCTCTGGGCTTTGACCTACCCATCGACCCTCGCACGGGGGTCCGCGTGCCGGAGGTCTGGAAGCGCTGGCTGCGCTTTGATCCCGTCTGCGCCTGTGAGGAATATTCAGAGGGCCTGCGAAGCCTGGATTTGCTACACCTGGAAGCGGGGACCACCGATGAATTTCACCTTCAATTCGGCCTACGGATCCTGTCTCAGCGACTAAAAAGTCTCAAAATCGAACACTGCCACGATGAATTCGATGGGGGTCATTTCGGAATCAACGGGCGCTACGTCCAATTGATACCGCGCTTGATCGACGCCCTCTCGCTCGACTGAAACTGCACCCTTCCCATGATCTCACTCTCCGTCACCCTCATCGCCCCGCTCCTCCTCCCCTGCCCTCAGGATGAGGAACAGCCCCAGGCACCTCTCGAGGTCAACCGGCCGCCAGCCTCCTTGTCGGAAGCTCTCACCACAGGTGTACGCTGGACCGACCTGCGCCTGAGGGCGGAGAACGTGGATGAAGCGGGAATGGACAATCGTTCCCTGGCCCTGACCGTACGGGGTGCCGTGGGTCTGGAGAGCGAAACCTACAAGGACTTCACCTTCGGCCTCGAACTCGAGGGGATCACCAATTTCGGGGTCGACACCTACAACGACACCCTCAATGGGGATACGTCCCGCCCCATGATCACTGATCCCGCGGGCATGGAACTCAACCAGGCCTGGGCCCGCTACGGAGGTGTGAGAGGATATACGCTGGACCTGGGAAGACAGAAGTTGGACCTGGGCAACGGCCGCCTCGTCGGCTCGGAACCCTGGCGTCAGAATGATCGCACCTTCGACGCAGTGACGGTTACCCGCACTGTCCCAAATCGTTTGACGCTGACGGCTGCTTACGTCTACAACGTCAACGGTGTCACAAGCAGCTCCAGCCCCTTGGGCGACACGGAGTCCAGCAGTCTCCTCCTGCATGGGAGCCATCCACTGGGCAGTCGGGGAGTAGCGGAGGCCTACAGCTATGAGGTGGACCTCGACCACCTGCTGTTGCCCGCCACGCGCACCGTGGGGGCACGCGCTGAAGGTGAAGTCGACGTGCTCGGCAAAGGTTTGGATTTCTCCGGAGAGTTCGCCAACCAAAGGGATAGCAGCGACAACCCGGACCGGGTAGACGCGGGCTACGCGCACCTGTCGCTGGGAGCGCAGTTCGCAGCTATTACGTACACGATAGGACACGAGATCCTCCAGGGCTCGAAAGCCCTTGGCAACAAGTTCACCACGCCTCTGGGGAGCGTCCACACCTTCAATGGTCTCGCGGACATGTTCGTGACCACTCCCATGCTCGGGCTCGATGACACCTACTACTCGATGGAGGGGGGCTGGGGCGGCTTCCAGGTTACTGCCACCTATCACCAGTTCGCCTCCTACAGGGATTCCCAGAACTACGGTACTGAGCTCGACCTGACGCTGACGAAGGAACTGGCTTCGGGGCTGCGGACCGGCCTGGGCACGGCCGATTACAAAGCCGACGGCTTCGGGGTGGACACCCTGAAGGCGTGGGTCTGGATGGCGTACTCCTTCTAGGAAGGCCCTAGGGGTAGGTCACTTCGACAACCGTGTGGATGCCTCCACGCACCATGAAGTCACCCTCGACCGACATCTCGCGCGGCTGGAGCAGAGCCACCAGATCGTCGAGAATTCTGTTGGTGACCGCCTCATGGAAGGCACCCTCGGACCGGTAGGAGCCCAGGTAGAGCTTGAGGCTCTTGAGCTCCACGCACAGCTTGTCAGGCACGTAGCGCACGCGGATCGTGGCAAAATCGGGCTGGCCCGTGCGCGGACACAGGCATGTGAACTCGGGACACTCGAAGCGGATCACGTAGGACCGCTGCGGGTTGGGATTCTCGAAAGCCTCGAGTACTGGGGCGGGCTGAGTGGACATGGGGGGGGAGGATACCGACGGATGCGGTCTCTGGCCCTAAGGGCCAGGGAAATCTGGCCCCCGGCCCCCCGATGGAACAGAATCAGAGGCAGGGTCCGCGCCGCTGGCCCCTGTCCAGCCGACTCCTCCCCCACAGCCCATGCTTGAGACTTTTGAACCCCTATTACGTGCCGCCCAAGGCATAGCCCTCGACGACCCTGCAAGCGCGGTGGTTGAGTTGAACGAACGGCTCGACCCCCAAGGGGAAGAGGCCGCCTCGCTGAACCTCGAACTCAAGACCCTCCTCGATGAAGGTCGGATCGCAGACCGAGGCGAGTTACCGGTGCGCTGGGGCCGTGTCGCCAAGCCATCTGAAGAGAGCCTTGGGTTCTCCATAGACGTGGTCTTGATGAACGGTGCCGGCCCTCGCCACCGTCACCCCTTGGGGGAGGTCAACTACTGCATCGCCATGGATGGCGCTCCCACATTTCAGGGCCAGGGCCCAGGCTGGGTCGTCGAGAGCCCCGGTTCTGAGCATGTACCCACCGTGACAGGAGGAACGATGCTGATCGTGTACCTCCTGCCGGAAGGTAGTATGGAGTTCATTGAGAGTTGATAGCCCCGATTGCCAACTGCGCCACCCTCACGCCGTACTCCCCAGCTGAGCCGCTGGCACTCTACTCCTGCCCAAGATGAGACCGACCCCCCCTGCCATGTATCGCGCCGCCCTCATCCTCAGCCTCGTGCTGGGATGCGCCTCCTGTAGCGGCGAAGGCCCTGAATCCGAGCACGTCGCAGACGGTGATGAAGCCGGGTCCATCGAAATCGCGGTGCCCGACAATCCCATCACCCAACTGGAGGCCGTGGAGGACGCCACCGAAGAGGTTGCGGATCGCTTGCTGTCCTATTCAGCCAAGGTGCGACGCCGGGACTGGGAAGCGGCAGCAGCCTGGTTCAGTGAGGACTTCAAAGGTGAAGGGTTCGCAGGATTGCAGGTCACCGACACGACGACCGAGCACATGGGAGTCGAGATCCTGAACCATGATGCCGAGGCCTCTCCGGTTCTTGACAAGGCCGGGTTCCTCGAGAACCTCGCGGAGCTCCTCGCCGACTGGACGCGGGTCGAGTCTGCCATCTGGAAGGTCAAGGCGGCGGAGTTCCAGCGTGGACGGGGTCAGCGCTGGGGCCGGATCAAGCTCTACGTCCACGTGACGGGAGTACAGACCAACGGCGGTGGGATTGGCCTCGCGGCTTGGTGTTATGCGAAGGTCGTTCAAGAGGGGGGAGAGTGGAAACTCAGCGCTCTGGATCTGGATTCCTTCACCACCACCAAGCGGGATTCGGCCATCTTCACCCCTGTGGCCGCAGCCGCCGGGATTGCACACAGCGCTCCACGCTTCGGCTCCAAGGAGAACAACAGCTTTGCGTTCAACGGAGCAGCCTGCGGAGACGTCAACGGCGACGGCCGATGGGACCTGTTCCTGCCCTCCGATGGGCGTAACTTCCTGTACCTCGCTCAAGCTGACGGCTCGTTTGAAGAGGCCGCCGAGGAGGCTGGCCTCGCTGCACCGGACGGAGGAACGGGGGCCGTGTTCTTCGATTACGACAACGATGGGGACCAGGACCTGGCCGTGGGTCACGTGGACGATGAGGCGGGCGGCACACGCTTGTGCCTGTACACCGGTGACGGAGAGGGACACTTCAAGCGCGAAGAACTGGGGCTTGGAATCGGCACCCAATCCATGGCGACTTATTCCCTGACCGTACTCGACTACGACGGTGACGGCTGGCTCGATCTCTACGCCTGCGGCTATGGGGTGCTTGCCAAGGAGCACAACAACTCCTGGATTGAAGCCACCAACGGCTCCCCCAATGCACTCTTCCACAACATGGGCGGGAAGGCCTTTGTAGACGTGGCAGAAGAGCTGGGCGTGCGTGGGAACAGCTGGAGCTACGCCTCGGCAGCCATCGACATTGACGATGACGGGGATCAAGACCTGTACGTTGCCAACGACTACGGAACGAATCGCCTGTACGTCAACCAACACCCTGACGGGTTCGAAGACCGCGCCGCACAGTACGGAATCACAGACCAGGGGAATGGCATGGGCGCTTCCTTCGGCGACTTCACTGGGAACGGCAGCTTGGATCTGTACGTATCCAATATGTCTTCCACAGCGGGCAACCGCATCCTCGACCGCTACCAGGGAGACGTACCTGACGAGATCTACGCCAGCCTGAAGAAGGCTGCCGCGGGAAACACGATCTTCGCTCGCACATCGGCAGGCTCCTTTGAAAAGGTTCCCAAGGCTGCGGGTGGTGTAGGCGCGAACTGGGCCTGGTCCCCGGCCCTGGCAGATTTCGACCTGGATGGTCGCCTGGATGTTTTCTGCACCAACGGCTTCGTCACGGGAGAGTTGCCATTCGACACATGAAGCACCTACTGGCGCCACGTGCTGGCGTCCTCGATCTCAACCGACTGCACGTCGGACGTTGCCTGTGAATCGGTAGGGAATGATGGCTACGTCCAGCGCCACAATGCCCAGATGTTCGAGGAAGGCCGCTCGTTCAGCGGCAATGAACGCGACAAGCTGTTCATGAACCGTGGGGACGGGACCTTTGCGGACCTCTCCGACCTCTCCGGATGTGACAACCCCAACGACGGGCGTGCCACGATTGGCTGTGACTTTGACGACGATGGCGACGTGGACCTGTTCGTGCACGAACTGCAACGGGAGCGTCATAGCCTCTATCGCAACGAGCTGGGCACGGAGTTTGGTGGGTTCTTGAAGGTGCGCTTGAGGGCCACCCGAGGTCAATGGGAGGGTATCGGCTCCAAGGTCATCGTCCATGGCCCCCATGGCCCTGTAGCACAGCTGCTCTCACGCGGGGCGGGCTTCGTGAGTTGTCAGGCACCGGAGCTGGTCTTCGGCCTGGGCCAACTGGAGGAGGCCCGGGTGCAGGTCCGCTGGCCCTCTGGGGAACTGGAGGAGTTTGGCCAGGTGGCCGCAGGGTCCCGGGCCATCCTGGAACAGGGGTCGGGCACTGCGACCCTGGTCGAGGGACACGTGCGTCGCCTCCCCGATCCCATGCCGCCGGGACTGCGAGTCAACGTGGGTGCCAAGGTCGCCGCACTGAAGCTGTCCGACGACGCAGGTGAGACGGCGACCCTGGACCTGGGCGCTCTGGCCGGAGACGGTCGCCTATTCCTGAACCTGTGGGCGAGCTACTGTGGTCCCTGCGTCGCAGAGATGGGGTATCTGGCGCAGGTGAACAAACGCAGCGGCGCGCGATTGATCTGCGTTTCAGTCGATGGAGCCGGGCAACAGGACAAGGCGCGTGGAATTCTCAATCAGCGCGCGCCCGGTGTGAGTGGGTTCTATCTGGTCAACGGTGAGGATGGGCTGGGTGATCTGGTAGACCTGGAGCGCTTGCCGATCCCGACGACACTGATCCTCAATGGCGAGGGGCAGATTGAAGGGATTGTGCAGGGGGTGCTGGAGAGAGGGGACGGCCCGTGGCGCTAGGACCAGGGGTCCTTACGTAGCCGAGCTCGCGCCCGGTACGGCAAGTCGATCAGCGAACCCTCTCTCAGGGCAGAGCCCTATTCCTTGCATCCGTCGCTGGCCGAAGCCAGGAAGGTCGGCGCGCTACTTCGACCCAGCAGACAGGTTCCGTGCGGGCATGCGGGCGACCAACTCAAGAGAGATCTCATCCAGAACGGCCGCACGCAGAGCCTCTTCGGAACTGTAGTTGGTGACGCTGTTCAGGGCCACCATCCCATCCATACGCGCCGCCCACAGGGGCGTGCTCCCTTCGACGGCAGCGGGATCCACCATGCGCACTTCCACGTCCACGTCCAATCTCTTTTCTGTGGCCCAGTACCGCTCGCTCCAGCTGTGCACGATGATCTCACACACGGCCTGCTCACCTACGGCTCCCGCGCTGTACGACGCATTCACGACGCTGCTATCCACGAAGTCCAAGGACAAGGGGCTGTAGCGGCGGCGCACCAAGGCACGCTGCATGGCCTGACGCAACCCCCACTGGGGCACAGCGTCACGATGACGCTGACTCATGTCCTCCATGTGAATGGCAACCGGAGCCACGGCCACGTCTGCGGGGTTGAGCTCCTCCAACCCCGTGCCCGCAAGGACGGCAACCCCACCCCCGCGCTGCTCGGGAATGCTGTTCGGCAAAGCGCAGGAGGCGATGGTGAAGAGCGCCGTGACGGCCAGGGCCTGAATGGAACGGTGGGTGGTGGAT
>PBIX01000016.1 GCA_002720975.1 Planctomycetota bacterium
GTCGCAAGGGAGACGACGTCGATGTCTTCACGCGCAAGCGCATCTCGCAGGTCGGCGTAGCCTTGAACGTCACCACCTTCCCAGCCCTTCTTGGAGGCCTTGTTCTTCTCCAGCTCCGCCTTTTGCCGAGCGAGCACCTTGGAATCCACGTCCACAAGAGCCACCACGTCCACGCCGGGTAGGGCCTGGAAACCGGAGATGTGAGATCCACCACGGCTGCGGATCCCAGCCACGGCTACACGCAATATCCCGTTCGGGTTCGGGCTGCGGCTCGCGCGTGTGCGCGAGGTGAGGTTGCAGCCAGGGAAGAAGGGAAGGGCGGCCGCTGCGGTTGCGGCGCGCGTGAATGCGCGACGGGTCAGGGGGGGCATGGGACTCCTCGATGCCAGGGGGGGAAATGTCCGAACCTCATCATGGTAGGCGAGAAGCGGCTTAAGAGGCTTGGTGAAATGGTGATCCCCGGTGATTTGATGAAACGCCTGAATGACGGCCACATGAGCCAGTAGCATCTTTCCATGCAACCCATCCGAGTCATCTCACGTCCCCTCCTCGCTGGCGTCTTGGGCCTATCTTCACTAGCCGCCCCCTGCCACGCGAGCCAAGATGCGCCACGCAAGCGGAGCGTGCTCTTCTATCTGGTGGACACCTGCAGGGCAGACCACCTCTCGGTCTACGGCTCCGAACGCAAGTCCACACCGTTCCTGGAAGAGATCGCAGCCAAGGGCGTGGTCTTCGAACAGTGCCGCTCACAAGCGCCGTGGACCAAGCCCTCCATGGCCTCCATGCTGACGTCCCGCTATCCGGGAGAGTTGGGGATCTACATGCTGTTTCAGACGCTGGACGACTCCTACGTGACCCTGCCTGAAGCCCTCGCGGGAGCGGGCTACTTCGCTGCGGGTTTTGCGGCCAATCCACTCATGGGCGCCTTCTCCAACTACGATCAGGGATTCGAATACTTCGTCGAGTCCACGGTCATCAACCAGGGTGACCCGATCAACTTCGCCAGCGGTTCGGCTGCCAAGTTGAATGCCAAGATCGGACCGTGGATCAAGGAGAACGAGTCCTGGCCTCTGTTCCTGTACGTCCACTCGGTAGACCCCCACGAGGAGTACGAACCGGCCCCCGAGTATCTCGCGCAATTCGCCGATCCAGCAGATACCGAGCGCTATAGGGATGAGTGGAGGCAACTACTCAAGTCGCGGCCTCCGATTCCCGGGCTCCACCTGACGTCGGATAACTTTGAGCGCACCCAGATCGACCCGAAGTGGTTCATCGAGCATGGCAAGAAGCTCTACGACGCGGACATTCTTGCCAACGACACGGAGATCGAACGCCTGTGGTCCATGCTGCAGGAGGAGGGCTGGGGCGAGGACGTTGTCCTTGTCCTGATGTCAGATCACGGAGAGGAGTTCTTCGAGCACGGGGGCACGAGCCACGGCTATGGCCTGTACGACGAGCTGGTACATGTGCCCTTGATCATCTACGCGCCGGGACTTCTTCCGGAGGGGCGACGCATCTCGAATCCGGTACGTTCCCTCGACGTCTACCCCACTCTCTGCGACCTGCTGGGGATTGAAGCTCCCCCAGGCCTGCAGGGCAGGAGTCTGTTGCCGCTGATTGAAGGCGACCCTGAGTGGCAGGACCTGCCAGTGATGTCTGAGAAGACCGAGGACCCCGGAGGCCGGCGAGCCAGATCCGGCATGGGCGTGGGCCTATCGCTGATCCAGGATGGCTGGAAGCTGATCAGCAACCTGCGCTCTTCAGATGGGCGCAATCTGCCTCGCTACGAGTTGTTCAACCTCTCCCGCGATCCGGGCGAACAAGAGAACCTGGCCGGGGTGCACCCGGATCGGGTCGAACAAATGGACGTTGCCTTGATGGAGTGGTCGGCTCGCAATCTGGGCCTGGCCCCGACCAGCTCCACGGCTCCTGAAGGGGTGGACCCCGAAGTACTCGAGCAACTTCGCGCACTCGGTTATCTGGGCGATGATGAAGAAGAGGCGGAGTCCTCCCCGGACGCTCTCTCACCTTTGGCGCGAGCACTCTTGGAGGGGGACGATCGCTGGACCGTCCTCGTCCTCGGCCCAAAGAGCGACGATGAAGTTCGCGGGCGCACCTTTGGGAACTGGTCGGTCAGCGGTCGGCGCATCGTGCGCGACCCGCGCCGGGAGGCTCTCCTCAAGCTGCTGTACATGGGAGTATCCCAAGCTGACGATGCCGAACTCGCCCCGTCTGCACCTACCTGTGGCATTCAAGCCGGACACAGCGGCCATGACCTGAAACTGTTCATCAGCTTTGAGCCGCCGAGCCTGTATCCGGTCGTAGACGGCACGCCCTTGGGGGTGGTGCCCCTTGCCAGCTCGGTGGTGCCAGGAATCCGCGCCTTGTTCGAGGAAACGGGGCTGGACTTCCCCGAATAGAGCGCCCTCACTCTCCTGAATCACCCTCGGGCAGGAGCGCCTCGAGGCGCTCTTGCAGGTCGGCATAGACAGCACGTACTTCTTCGGGAACCGTGCCGCCACGCAGAAGATTGCCCTTCTCCAAGGGGTTCGCGCTCAGATCGTAGAGCCGATCCGTCCCTTCGAGCAGGTTCCGAATGAGCTTGTGGTCGCCCACCCGCAGGGCTGCGTTTCGATGCTCGTAGTCCGCACCCGGGTGGTTGGGAACGAAGTGCTCGGTAAAGAGGAAGTCGCGGGCGTGCGGCGCGCTGGGATCCTGGAGGAGCGGTAGGAAGCTGACGGAATCATGCTCCCAGCCTGAGGGCAGGACGGCCGGGGCATCCGCGCCGCAGAGCTCCAGTGTGCTCAGCCACAGGTCCGTGGTGTTGACTGGCGCCTGACAGATTGTCCCGCGCGCCGCCTCGGACACTCCGACCCCGGCCACGATCAGGGGCACTCTTACGCCCCCTTCGAACAGGGTCCCCTTACCACGACGCTTATCCCACGGCGGCTCGTTGGCGGTACCCTGGGTTCCATTGTCCCCGATGACGATGACGGTCGTGCGGGCCAAAATCTCCGGGTCCAGGGTGGTGAGCAGGCGCCCGAGCTCGTGATCGATGGCCTCCACCATGGCCTTGTGGAACTCCGCCTCTTCGGTGAGAGCCGTTCCCTTGAGTTCACGCGTGAAGAGGTGTTCGGGTGGCCGATGGATGGGCGTGTGCGCGGCGTGGTAGGCGAGGTACACCAGCCAGGGTCGCTCCCCGGCGGCAGCGATAGCACGCAGGGCATCGTCGGTCGTGTCCGTGGTCAGGTAGCCCTCGGCCGGCGCGACCTTGCCGTCCACGACCTTCGTCCAACTGAAGTAAGCCTTGCGATCGTTGGGGGAGCGCAGATTGTTGGGGCAGCCGGCATAGTGCTCGAAACCCATGCGCTGTGGATGCTCGATGGCCGCGGCCGAACCGGCCAGGTGCCACTTGCCGATGGCGGCCGTGAAGTAGGCACTCTTTGTTGCTGCGTTCAAGGTGCGCGGCAGACTCCACTCTTCCACGGAGAGCCCCTTCTCCCCCTCTCGCAGAGGGACGCCGATGCCCGTGCGGAATCCGTACCGCCCAGTTATCAGGGTGGCCCTGGTCGGAGAGCAGAAGGGTGTAGACCAGCAACGATCGAAGCGTACGCCCCGGGCAGCAAGACCGTCCATGGTAGGCGTGGCGGGTGGATTCTCCAGGGCACCGTAGGCCGCCACACGGTCCACGCCCACGTCATCGAGAACCACGAGCAAGACGTTCTCTCCGGCCATGGCGGAGGCCGTGAGCACAACCACGGCCAAGAACCCGCGCGACAGGGCGCTGCCACCAACCCGATCCAGCAGCATCAGCCGCCCAACGGGGTGAGCTCCACCCGCCGAAAGGCCGCCTCGGCGCCTTCAGCCTGCAGGGCGATGCGCCCGCGGCTCGCCGTGCACTCATAGCCCTGGTTCACCAAATCCCCATTGACCCACACATCGATCCGGTCCCCACGACATTCGATGCGCATGTGGTTCCACTCATTCACGGGCGCTTCGGAGCCGTCAGTCAGATTGCGGATGCGACGCGCATCCCCTTCAGTGGCCCCCCACTTCTCGCGTGCACCACGACGCTGCACCATGTCATCCACCTTCACATCCTCGCAGATGCACCAGAAATCCCCCGCGTTGCCATGGTGCATCTGCACCTCGATCGAAGCCGGGAACATCTTGTACAAGCAACGAGGAGTTGAAGCGTGCACCAGCACCCCGCAGTTGCCGGGATTGCCGGTCCAGCGGTACTCCACGTCCAGACGGTAGTCGCTGAACTCCTCATCCGTGATCAGGTGCCCGCCCGGACTGCCCAGGCTTATCAACAGCCCATCGCGAACCACAAAAGTCGGCGCGATGTCGGGATTGGAGTCCGCGGCAGGAATGTCCGTGTGCCAACCGGCGAGATTCTCTCCGTTGAAGAGGGAGCGGGAGGACGTCCCATCGGCAGTGGACGCACAGGCGCTGAGCAAGGCGCCTCCAAGTAGGGTCAGGAAAGAGAGGGTTCGCATGGACCGAGGGTAGCAGGACAAGAACGGGCAGGGGTAATCCTCATGCTTCAGGCGGGCTGAAGGCCGCCCGCCTTCCAGGCGAATCTCGCCCCTCAGCGCAATTCAATGCCTGAGAAGCCCGCCGAGGCGCCTGCTGGGGCGCGCTGCAAGACCATCACCCGCAGCTCCCGGACGCGGGTCCTTCGGTCAAGCTCGATCCGGATCTGGCGCAGGTCGTCCGGGCCCAGGTCCACCTCTACGGGCTTCCCCCGGTTGATACTCAGGGCAATACGCCGGACAGCAGCGTACTGGCCACGCATGGAGAGCTTGCTGTTGGCCTGTGAGAGCAGGATGGCATTGGCTCGCACGGGACGTCCCAGCTTCACGTTGATCCAGGGCTCGGGGTCCTCGGCCTCACAGACCCAGCGGGTGGAGTGGACCCCGTCCACGGCATAGCTGGGGCCGCTGGTCTCCGACGAGGAGCTCGAGGCGCTGGCGCTCGGCTCGCCGCCTTGCAGCAGGTCCTCACCAGCGTGCTCCAGGTTGGCCGCCATCCAGTCCTCGGGAGAGCTCTTGGTGGTTACTTGCATCACGGCCGACTCGACCACTTCGACCTCGGAGGCCCCCCCCTCGCCTGGGCGCTCGGGATCACCGATGGGCGAGACAATCCGGACCCGGGCGGCCAGGGTGTGCTCTCCAGGCAAGGGAAATGCGTAGCGCGCGGCGTATCTCTCCCCGCTCCAGGGCTTCGACGGGTCTCCGGCCACGGTGGCCACCAGCTCTCCGTCCGCCAGATACTGAACCTCTATCACCCGTAGGCCGCGCCACAGGCGGTCGCTACCTTCGAAGTCTTCCTCCAGGCTTTCCTGGAAGCCCTGGATCCACATGGTCATGCGTGCACTGCCTGTGGCATGTAGGTGGACGGTGCCGCTGGTGTCCGCGTAGGCGCTGGCGCGCCGATCGACCGAAGGTCCCGACTGCCGCGGGGCGGACGCGCGCCGCAGGAAGAGCAGCGCGAAGGCGGTGTCGCTCTCGTTGCCCCAATGACCATTGTCCTTCTGTTTGCGAACGAGAACGTCGGCGCCGTCCCGATACCATGGATGTCCACCGATGAACTCGGTGTTGAAGAAGGCGCCCACCCGCTCCATTCCGTAGAGGTAGTAGTAGAGGTTGTCCCCCAGAACCGGGTTCGTGTCCATCGAGTAGTGGTACTCGAGCCAGCCCATTCCCAGCATCGTGCCCTCTTCGGCCAGCCTGCCGGCGCGGACTCCCAGCTTCTTGCCCAGGAGCATGCGGGGTATACCGATCACGCACAGTCCGGCCGTGGTCATGGTGCCCGTCTCCGGCCAGGTGACCCCGTCCTTGAAGTAAGTGAAGCCCGCAACACGGCGCTTGCCCGTGCGCTTGCCCTTCGCCTCTCCAGCCCACTCCACCTCCTTGACGAACGGCTGGTGGTCCTTCACCGCCTTGGTCAGCATGCGCTCCCAAACATCCTTGGGAACGTCAAGGCCCAGCTCGCTGGCTCCCCAGAATCCGAGGGCAGCAAACTGTGAGTTCGAGAGGTCGGCGGCACCTCCAGGGTAGCCCCAGCTCCCAGGATGTACCTCGCTCTCCCACTCCAGTAGCTGGTCCACGATCTCCTGCGCCCACTCGGCGTTCTCGGCATTGCCCGTGGCTCCCAGAGCCATCAGCTGGACTCCCGCCGAGTAGACCTTGGTGGGCCGGCGTGCGCGCAGGAACTGCAGCCCGCGCACGATGGCCGGATGGTCCCGGGGCAGGCCGCACTTGAGGAGCGTGTAGACCGCGAGGCTGGTGGAACCGTTGCGGTAGCTGCCCAGGTTGTAACCCCATGAACCATCGCGAAACTGCTCCAGCAGGAGCCGCTCCACACCTTGTGCGATAGCGGTGTTGATGGCGGGCTGCAGCTCTGACAGAGGCGGAGCACTGGATTCGGGCAGATCGTTGAAGGTGCCGTTGGTTGGGGAGGGCAGCTTGCCCTTCAGCTTGCGGTAGCGGCGCTGGATCTCGGGGAGCTTGAGGGCCTTGTCGTACAGTGCAACCTCGTGCAGGGCACCGCTCAGACGATAGTCCTCGTTGATGTCCTTGTAGGTTGCGACGGCCACCGTGTGCTGCTCGCTGTAGAGCAGGGGGCCGCTCTGGACAAGAGACTCTCCGGCGGCTTCACCGTTGACGAAGATGCGCTGGGTCTTGCCATCGTAGGTCCCGACCACGTGGTACCAGCGGCCCGGCTGGAAGGGAACCGATGCCGTCAGGTAGGTGAGAGTCCCGTCGCCATCGTCCGCACCGGTGGAGGCCACAGCAAAGGCGAAGTTGCGGTCCCGGCTGCCCAGCAACAAGCCGGTCTCCTCCGAGCCGTTGTCTTCAATCGAACTGAAGATCCCGCCCCACTTCGGCGCGGTATCCATGGAGATCCAGGCCTCGATGGTGCAGGTGCGCGCGGGGAGCAACGCAGGGTCCACAGCTTCGCCCGCCAGCATGAGCTGAGGGGACAGTGGAAGCAGCAGTGCCTGGCGGTTGCCCTCTCCGACAAAGGTGGGTTCGGCCAGGGCCAGGGACCAATCCCCCTCCAGGGGACGAAAGGCACCGCCTTCGTAGTGATCCTCGGTAAACACCCAGTGTGCAACCAGATCGTCGGCAGGAGTCTCTGAGGCTGCTGTACCGACCAGCAGGCAGACTACGCTGAGGGTAATGGGGGACATGGCGTGCAGCGAGTCTAGCAGGATTGCGGGGTTTGGTCCTGCGACCACAAGGCGGTATACCCAGCCGCCGCCCCGTTGTAGAGCCTCGGGACAAGGCGCAAGACCCTGAGCTACGGGAGGACCGGCAGATCGAAGAAGGTCAGTGCACCGACGCCGCGGGCATTGCGAAGCCAGGGTCCGTCACCAGCGTGGCCATTGTAGGAGATCACCGCTGACGTGGTCGGTCCTGCGAGTTGGAGCAGGACCTGGTTGCCCCAGATCGTGCCCGACGTCACTGCGACCCCGTCTTCAAGAATAAAGTCCGCTTCGGCGCCCGTCTCGAAGACCAGGACATCATCCGGATCACGGAAGATCAGCAATATCTGATCTCCCGCGCCGCCGACCTTCTGCGCTGAGAGAACGTTGGGTGGGTCAATCTCGTGGGTGTCGGACGATCCGTGCAGATCACGTGCCAGCAGTCGAGCGATGCGGTCGCCGAGTTCGCGGTAGCCCGCATAGAAGAAGTGACAGTTGTCGTGGGCGGGTGCGGCGGTGGTCGACATCACCTCGATGTCCGGGTAGAGGTCCTGTGTCGAGCGCAGGAATTCACGGACACCTGAGAAGGTCACGCCGCAGCCCTTGCGGATCTGGAAGACGTAGATCTTCTCGAGAGCCGGGTAGTCCTGGTGCCAGGCGTCGTAGAGCAGCTGGAAGCGCGTGGCGTAGTCCGTGACCGCCTCCCCGTCGGACTCGCCCTGATACCAGATCATCGCGCGCGCCGTCTCGGCCATCTCCGCACGCCGGGCCCGGAATAGCAGGCGCCCGTAGATCGTGGCCTTGCTGGCGGGAAAGGCGTCGCTACGCATGTGCTGGACAATAGCCGTGCCGCCGACCGAGCCGTTGAGCAACCCGACCGGGACCTGCTCCTGCTGCACGAGGAGCTCAGCCGCACGCAGCCCCCAGGAGCCAACGGTGCAGTGCTCGTAGCCGAGCTCCCCATCGGCCATCCCCCAGTTGCGGTCGAACTCGACGTTTGCACTATTGACCGAGCTCCCGAAGGAGCGGATCCACTTGCTCTGTGACTGGTTGCCGAGACCCTCGCTCCAGTAGTCCGGCGCGGTCGCGTTCGACTGCCCGTTGATCAGGAGGGTGTCGCCACAAGCCAGATCGTCGACCCGGGCCACGACCAGTCGTGCACTCCCGGCGAGCAAAGCGATGCTGAGGTCGTAGTCGTAGAGGCCGGCGCTGAGGTGTGCGCCCAGGGTGAAGCTCGCTCCCGAAGTACCGTAGGTCAGCGCCTGACAAGTCGTGGCCGAGATCAGTCCATCCCGCCAGACCTTCAGCTCGACGGTGTCGTACCCGGTCGTCTTGACGACGCCGGTAATAGGCACCAGGGCCTGGTCCGTCAGGTCACGCTGGACCACCTGCCCGTGTCGGGGCAGCTCCTTGAAGTTGACCCGCGCCGAGACGGGAGTGCGGTAGCGCTGCTCCAGCATGGACTCGATCCACACCCGCTCCGCGTCGTCGAGAACCCGGTCGTAGATCAGCACCTCCGAGAGCGCGCCGTCCAGGCCCGACCCGCCCGCAAACGAGCCGAGCTGGAGACCGGGGTCAGAGTGCGGCGGAGCGGAGCCCGTGCCGACCAGGGCGCCGTTCTGATACAGGCGCCCCTCGCCGCTCGTGCTGTCATAGCTGCCCACCAGGACAGTGGGCTCGTCCAGGGGGGTTGCGATGGAGCTGGTGACGAATGTGCCCGAGTGGAAGAGCATCGCACGGTCTGTGCCCCCATAGAACAGGGCATGCTCGGAAGCCCCAGAGACCACGTTGTTGGTATGCGCGTAGTCCTCCAGTGTGACCACCACGATCTTGGTGTAGTCGCCGGTGGGCATGCCACCCGATGAGGCGAGGGAGTCCCACCCGTCGAAGCGGACAGCCGGGTGAGCGCCGGCCTCGACGGGCTCGAGCAGCGGCCTGACGCTTCCCACGAGCTGCGTCAGCTGTGACCCTACCCCGTCCACTCCACTCCAGCTGGAAACCGTATTGCCGATATCACGGCCGACGTTCCTGTCCGCACGCAACCAGAGCACCCGTCCCTCGGAGGTAGGGGCGTGCCGGGGAAAGGTGGCTTGTTGAGCGCCGAGAGCACTCCCGACACAGAGGCCCACGAGCAGGAGGGAGGGGATCGTTCGCTGGAGTCGTGACATGGGCTGTGGCAGGGGAAACCTGTCTCACTAACCCTAGCACTCACTCGTCGTTCTAGGCAGTAGATGTTGCGACCCGGCCGAACTCCAATTCGCTGCGGTCCCCCATGACCGTCGGAAGTTCAGCGCGGTTGTAGCAAGTCGAGAATTGCGGTCGCGTTTTCCGGATTCCGGCCCACCATCCGCGCACCCTCGCTGGCGTATAGCGCCTCTGCGCCGGACGGCACCGCGCCCAACCAGTGCAGAGTAGTGGGACTGATCAGGGCGGCGAAAGCTCCCAGTCCCCCATGGCGCAGGGCGCGGGGCAGGAAGTTGGGGTCGTCCAATTCAGTGATCTGATCGAAGCCCCACGCACCGTCCACCAATACCTGAGCGAGGGAAGTGTGCGCGAGGGCTGCAGCAATCACGACCACGGGGGCCGCATCCCCAAGGCCCACCAGAGTCACCGGGCGAGAGGGGGCTTCCTGCGCCAGATACTGGAGAGCGGTCAGCACATCGTGAGCGCGATGAGCTAGTAGAGGCAGGTTGTAGCACCAGGTGTAGCCCGGGTACTGGGCGTGACGACGCTCGTCGACAGGCACGTTTCCAAGAGGTCGCAGCATGGCGGCGGGGCCATCCCAGTCCTTGAGCAGAGCTCTCTCGCGATCGCTCACGGCGGCGTTGCACACAACCAGCAAGGCTCCTGCTGCTCCGCTCTTGGCATCGTGATTCCAGCGCTGCAGCTCCAGGCGATGCTCGGTTCCCGTTGGAGTCAGCCAATCCGTCCGCGAATCGGGTCCGGACCGGATGCTGGCTTCGACAGGGCGAGGAGCGGGGGGATGCACCATCGATTCCAGAGCACCCCCCACCACCCGCCGATACTCGGCGGGGTCCGAGCGGGCGAGCTCGAGCAGGGCTGCGACTTCGCCCCGGGAGTGAGCCAACCATGCGGCGCGCACCTCTTCCAATCCCGCACGGCTCTCGGGCGCAGGATGCTCGTCCGTAAAGACGGTCATCTCCTCGATACTCAAGGGTTCGATCGGCGGCTCGTTGTTGGAATCCTCTATTCCCAGGCCTAGGTGTGTGTTCATCCACTCGTACATGTGCCCGCGGGAGACGCGGTTGTAGTTGTGGGGAAACTCCGGATAGCACCAGGCGTTGACCAACCCGCTCTCGCCATAGAGACCATAGAGCTGCTTCAATTCCGGCAGACCATCCTCGAGGATCTGCAGGGTCCAGTCGTTGGCGGCAGTCATCCCCAAGGGACGTGGCGTGGCCATGGCGGCGAACTCCACGTTGCCGCTGCCGACGCGCAGGCCTGAGGCGTTCTCACAGATGCACCCACCCTGCATGTGGGTTGAGACCATGACAGCTGGAAAGAGCACGTCCGGGCGGTCGTCTACAGCACCCAGGATGAAGGTCTGAGTGCCCCCTCCGCTCGCACCGGTGACGGCCACGCGCTCGGGATCCACGTCAGGCAAGGACATCAGGAACTCCAGAGCGCGGATGGAGTCCAGGGTCTGCAGGCCAAAGTGGCTCATCCCCCAGAGCTCGGCCTCGACGTCACCGAAGCCCTTGCGATGGTCAAGCTGGGTCGAATCGGCGTAGCCGATCATGTCGTAGTGAAAGACGACACAGCCCATGCGGCACAACTGCACGCAGCGCGACTGGTGCTTACGGCGCGAGTTGGGCAGGTGCTCCTCATGGCCCAGGGCGATGCGTTCGCGACCGCGCTCCTCGGTGTAGACCGTGAAGCGACCGTGGGTGTCGTGACCGTGGGGTGAGAGGACCGCGGGAAAAGGTCCACTGCCACGGTTGGTTGGGCGGTAGAGGCTGCCCGTCACGAAGAACCCGGGCAGGCTCTCAAGGCGCACCCGCTCCACGCTGTACCCCGTTCGTTGCACCGCGCCATGGATGAGGGGCTTGGGCTCGCACGTTGGAGCACTGGGCCAGAGCCCTGCGGCCACGAGCACCTGACGCCGCACGTCCTCACGCCGCTGCTCCCAATCACTACGCGAAGAAGGTGGAGACCAGGGGTGGTGGGAGTCGAGGGTGGTCAAGCCCGTCAGCCGAACATCACCTTCTTGCTCCTGGAGTGGGGCGGCTCGGGCGGTGGCGCACACGAGTCCAAGGAGACAGACCAGTTTGATTCCCAAGGCGAACAGAAGCGGCCTGGTTCCACCCCGACCCATCACTTGGACGCCAGCGCCTGACGTACGCCCTTGTCATCTCTTATCAGCGAGTCGAGCAGGGTCTTCATCTCCAGAGCGCGCTCCGCTTCGCTTGAGATGAGGTTCTCCTTCTCTCCAATGTCCTTGGCCAGGTCGTACAGCTCGCCCGGATTCTTGCCACGCCCAGCGATGTACTTCCAGTTCTCCAGCCGCAGGGCCACGCTCCGTGCTTCCTCGATCAGCAGGGGCGTTCCGACAGGGTCCTTGCCCATGAGGGCTGGCCACACGTTGCGACTGTCGATGCCCTGGTCTGGTGCCAGGTCCACGCCCAAGAAGGCTGCGAAGCTCGCCAGAAAATCGATCTGATTGATGGCCGCCGCGGAAACACCCGCTTCGATGTGACCCGGCCAGCGGATGATGAGGGGCACGCGCGTCCCGCCCTCGTAGATCTGGTACTTGCCACCGCGATAGGGGCCCGAGCCGTCGTGACCGCGGTCAGACTCCTTGGTGGAGGTCTGGACGGTGGTCCCGTCCTCATAGCCGTCGTCATACACGGGACCGTTGTCGCTGGAGAAGATCACGATGGTGTTCTCCGCCAGGCCGTACCGATCGAGAGCCGTGAGAATGGCGCCAGTGGCAAAATCTAGTTGAACCATCGCATCGCCGCGGTAGCCGAGCTTGGAGATGCCGTGAAATCTGGGGTGCGGCACGCGCGGGACGTGGATGTCCTGTGAAGAGAAGAAAAGGAAGAACGGCTCCTCCGCGCTCTGGCGGGCCAGGAACTTTTTGGCCTGGGAGACGAACTCGTCCGCCATGGTCTCGTCGTTCCACAGGGCAGACTTGCCTCCCCACTGCACGCCGATGCGGCCAATCCCGTTGATGACCGAGTTGTTGTGGCCGTGAGAGCTGGGGTAGTAGGTCATGGCCTCCGGGTGCGCGCGCCCGTCGGGATAGACAGTACCCTCGAACCCCTCGGGCTTCTCCTTGCCGACGAAGAGCGGATCGGAAGGATCGAGATTCAGAACCCGGTGATTCTCCACGTAGACGCAGGGCACCCGATCGTTCGTGGAGGGCAGGAGGAACGAGTAGTCGAAACCCACCTCCAAGGGGCCTGGCTTTACATCCCCATTCCAATCAACGGGTGTCTTGCCATCTCCCAAACCCAGGTGCCACTTGCCGACAATGGCAGTCTTGTAGCCCGCGTCCCGGAACATCTGCGGCAGGGTGTACATGTCCGGCTGGATTTTCATGGGCGCATTCGGCGGAAGAATGCGCACTCCATGGCGAAAGCCGTGGATGCCCGTCAGCAACGAGAAGCGCGAAGGCGTACAGGTAGCAGCGGAACAATGGCCGTCCGTAAACCTCAGGCCCTGGGAGGCGAGTCGATCCAGGTGCGGAGTCGGAATCAGCTCGGCGCCATAGGCACCCAGATCTCCGTAGCCCACGTCATCGCCGTAGATCACAACTACGTTGGGGTGCTCGGAAAGCGGAGCCGCCGTCAGGGGCGACATGATGATCAGCAGGAGAATGGAGAATCGCATGGGCGGACCATCCTGGGGAACATGGGCGGAAATTCCCACGGTCTAGTTGTCCGGAGGCGATTCCCGCGCAGGGAGAGGCTACTTCTCGCGCGGATTGATGCTACGCACCTCGAACCACGTCTCGTATTCCTCTTTGTTGACCCCGAGTACGGCACGATACTCACCAGGGCTCAACCCAGAGGAGCGGCGAGAGCCAAAGCGTCCACCGGAACCGCCTCCGGTCCAGCGCACAGAGTGGATCCCTGCCTCGGAGGGTGCCTTCGGGGATCCCACCGATTCGCCGCGGGAGTTGAAGATCTCCAGCTTGACAGCCTTCTCCATCTCGTCCTGTGCCAGCCGGTAGTGGATGCTCACGCCGCCGGGAGGGTTCTTTCCTGCCCAGCCACCATCGCCACTCCAAGCAAAGTTGCCGCGGGAAGGCAGACGCACATAGTCTTGCACGTCGAACAGGTGCACCCTGCTGGTGAGGGCCTCCCCGCTCAACTGCCGCAGCAGCGACACGTTCAAGACCCAAAAGCCGCGGCCATGGGTGCCGGCAACGACCTCTCCGTCACGCGGGTGCACAGCCAGATCGTAGACGGGAATGGTCGGCAGCCCTTCGCCCAGGGGCAGCCAATCCTCGCCCGCGTTCAGTGAGTAGAACGCTCCCAGCTCGGTGCCCAGGTACAAGAGGTCGGGGTTCACCGGATCCTCTCGGATCACGTTGACGGGGGCCTGATGCAGGCCNCNTGTGATGAGCTTCCAGCTCGTGCCNCCATCGCCGGTGGTGTACACGAAGGGCCGGAAGTCGTCCTCGCGNTAGCCNGAGAAGACCACCCATGCGCGCTGGNCATCGTGGGCCGAGAANTCGACCCGGTTGACCCACCAGCCNCTGGGAACACCGGGGAACCGACCGGCGAGGTTGGTAAAGGTCAGGCAGCCATCCGCGGTCAGGTGCACCAGACCGTCATCGGTTCCCACGAGCACCTTGTTGGGGTCGAAGGGGGACTCGGCCACGGTCGTGATCGTGCAGTGAGGCACATTACCTGCAAGCTTGGCCTCATCCTGGGTGCTGAGGTCCTCGCTGCGCACGTGCCAGTCGTCACCGCGGTTGAAAGATTTGAACAGACGGTTCCCGCCGAAGTACACGATCTCGTGATTGTGGTGGGAAATGACGATGGGCGAGTTCCAGTTGAAACGGTAGCGTCCTTCCCCTTCCCGCGGGCGGGGTCGAATGCTCTTCGAGGCACCGGTCGCAAGGTCCTTGCGGAAGACCGCGCCGAACTGGGACTCGCCATAGACAGTGCTCGGATCGCGCGGATCAGGCACTGCGTAGAATCCATCTCCTCCACCAACGGAATACCACTCATGACCGAGGATCCCACCCCGCTGAGCCGAGCGGGATGGCCCACCCCACGTCCCGTTGTCCTGGGTGCCCCCATAGACGTTGTAGGGCTCGGCCATGTCCACGCCTACGGCGTAGAACTGGGCCAGGGGTAGGTTCTCGTAGTGGAACCAGGTCTCGCCCTGGTCGTAGCTCTGGTGCAGGCCCCCATCGTTGCCAAGAATCAGGCGGCGGGAATCTTCGGGGTCGATGGCGAATGCGTGGTGATCCACGTGGACACTGCCGGCAATGTTGCCTGACCAGTTCTCGCCACCATCGGAAGAGGTCATGACGGGAACGCTCAGAAGGTAGAGACGCTCGACGTCATTGGGGTCGACACGGATCTGGCCGTAGTAGTAGGGCGGAGAGCCCGCGACCGACTTCTTGTTGCGCTTCTCGAAGCTCTGGCCCCCATCGGTGGTGCGGTAGATCTCACCTCCAACCTGACGAAAGCGGGGTTTGATCGGTACGGAGCGCATGAGCTCGGAGAGCTTGACCTTCACGCTCTTGGACTCGTCATCCCTGGTGAACTCCAGGGTCAGGGTCTTCTCGTCCTCCCCTCCGGATGGAACACCAAAGGCCTGGGCCACCGACCAGACGCTGTTCAGGTCCACGTCTCCCAGGCGCATGAGCACGTCCCCCCTCTTCAGGCCACTCTCCTCAGCGCCTCCACCCTTCTGCACTTCGCGCACCTCCAGCTCGCCTTTACGGAAGCGCGTGCGAAAGGAGACCGCAGGGTCCTGCTCGATCTCCACCTGGTTCATGTTGGGGACAGTCGCGTAGAGGGTCCCCGGCCCGCTGCCATGCAGGGCAAGCCCGATGCGACCCAGGTCCCCATCCGGCAAGCCGCCAGCCAGGCGCGTCCATGTATCTCCCCCATCTTCGGACTTGTGGATTCCCGACCCGGGACCGGATCCATCAAAATCCCACGCCCGTCGCCGGCGCTCGTAGGAGGCCGCGTAGAGGACACTCGAATCGCCGGAGTCGATAACAACGTCAGCAACGCCCGCGTCTTCATTGATCTGCAGGACCAGCTCCCACGTCCCTCCGCCATCAGTCGTGCGATAGAGTCCGCGCTCGGGGTTGGCGGAGTAGAGGTTTCCGAGTGCAGCAACAAAGACGCGATCGGTGTCACGCGGATCGATCACGATGCGACCGATGTGGTGACTGTTCGGCAAGCCCATCATCACCCAGCTCTCGCCTCCGTCCGTGGTCTTGTAGATCCCGTCGCCCCAGTAGGACGAGCGCTGGTTGTTGGCCTCCCCCGTCCCAACCCAGATCACGTCTTCGTCGGTCGGATCCAAGGCCACGTCACCGATTGAGATCGTGCCCTCGTTCTCGAAGATGCACTCCCACGTCACCCCGTTGTTACGTGTGCGCCAGAGCCCACCCGAACCCGACGCCGCCAGCATGGAGGAGCGGTCGCCCGGGTAGAGGGCGACGTCTACGATCCGGCCGCCGAAGACGGCAGGTCCGATCTCGCGCCAGGCTCCCGTGGGCAGGGGATCGCTTGCTTGCGGCTCTCCTGCCGGCGGCGAGTCAGGCTGCGCTGAACTCTGGGCCCGACTGATCCCCATGACTGTCGCGGCGATGAGGAAGGGAATAGCGAATCGGTGGTTCTGGACACTCATGGCAGGGCAGGTGGAATATCGGGGGGGGGCACACACCGCGACCCGGTGCAGGGCTCGGGCAAGCAGAACCATCATTGCACATTCGTACTGATCCCACATTGCGCAGTTTTGGCAATAGCTTTGTAGGGCCGATGGACGGGCCATTGCCCGGTTGATTGCTTGAGCCTGCCGGCCGTGGTCAACACACTAGGAGTGCACCCTCACCCCTTCATCCCGCTCATGTCCCACGAACCCCAGGCCCACACCGACTACTGGCGGGCCAACCTGCGCATTCTTGCCGGCCTCCTCGCCCTCTGGTTCACGGTCTCCTTTGGATTCGGGATCCTGCTGGTCGAGCCCCTCAACTCGATCCGCATTCCGGGCACGGGATTCAAGCTCGGCTTCTGGTTCGCCCAACAGGGCTCGATCTACGCCTTCGTCCTGATCATCTTCTACTACGTACGCCGCATGAACCGACTCGACCGCGAGCACGGCGTGCAAGAGGACTAGGAACAAGCCATGAGCGTTCGTGAATGGACCTATGCCATCGTCGTGGTTTCCTTTGCCCTCTACATTGGTATTGCCATCTGGGCCAAGGCCAAGACGACCAAGGATTTCTACGTGGCGGGCGCAGATGTATCGCCCTTGGCTAACGGGATGGCGACGGCAGCGGACTGGATGAGCGCAGCCTCCTTCCTCGGCATGGCGGGCATCATCGCTTTCGCGGGCTATGACGGATCGGTGTACTTGATGGGCTGGACCGGTGGCTATGTGCTACTCGCTCTTCTGCTCGCACCTTACTTGCGCAAGTTCGGCAAGTTCACGGTGCCCGACTTCATCGGAGATCGCTACTACTCCCAGTCCGCGCGCATCGTCGCCGTGTTCTGCGCCATCTTCGTCTCCTTCACCTACGTCGCCGGACAGATGCGCGGCGTGGGAATCGTGTTCAGCCGATTCCTGGAGGTCCCCGTGACCACCGGTGTGCTGATCGGCATGGCCATCGTGTTCTTCTACGCCGTACTCGGGGGGATGAAGGGCATCACCTACACCCAGGTGGCTCAGTACTGCGTGCTGATTTTTGCGTACCTGGTGCCGGCTATCTTCATCTCGATCATGATCACCGGCAATCCCATCCCCCAGCTGGGATTCGGGGGCCAGGTAGCCGGCGGGGAGTGGCTGCTGGACAAGTTGGATGGCCTGCACCAAGAGCTCGGATTTGCCGCCTACACGGAAGGCTCCAAGGCCATGCTCGACGTGTTCTGCATCACGGCCGCCCTCATGGTGGGCACGGCCGGCCTGCCACACGTCATCATTCGCTTCTACACCGTGCCGAAGGTGCGCGATGCTCGCATTTCCGTCGGCTGGGCGCTGCTCTTCATCTCCATTCTGTACACAACGGCCCCGGCCGTGGCGGTGTTCGCCCGCACCAATCTGATCCAGGAGGTCGAGGGTCGGGCCTACTCGGCAGAGGCCGGTACGGCCGAACCGGTTCCCGCCTGGTTCAAGACCTGGGAGGGGACGGACCTCATCGCCTGGCGCGACAAGAACAACGATGGCCTGGTCCAGTATCGGGCGGGAGCTCCGTTCGCTGGCAAGCCGTCGTTCGTGGAGGCCACCGGAGACCATGGTGAGCGCCTTGTGGCCAATGAGAAGACGGACAACGAAAACGAGCTCTACGTGGATAGGGACATCATGGTCCTGGCCAATCCGGAAATCGCACAGCTGCCCGCTTGGGTGATAGGTCTGGTGGCCGCCGGTGCCCTGGCAGCTGCGCTGTCCACGGCTGCTGGCCTCCTCCTCGTCGTCTCTTCAGCCATCAGTCACGACTTGCTGAAGCGCGCCCTGCGCCCCGACATCACCGAGAAAGGCGAGCTGCGTGCCGCGCGCATCAGCGCCGCGGTGGCCGTCACGGTCGCTGGCGTTCTCGGTATCTACCCTCCGGACTACGTCGCGGCCGTGGTGGCCTTCGCCTTCGGTCTCGCTGCCTCCTCCTTCTTTCCTGCCATCATCATGGGCATCTTCTCGCGTCGCATGAACCGGCAGGGCGCGATCACAGGCATGGTCTGTGGAATCATCTTCACGGCCTCCTACATCATCTACTTCAAGTTCATGGACTCGGGTCCGGGCTCTCAGGATCGCTGGTGGTGGGGCATCTCCCCCGAGGGAATAGGTGCGGTGGGCATGGTGCTGAACTTCGCCGTGGCACTGACGATCTCCAAGCTGACACCTCCACCTCCGCAGGCCGTCCAGGACATGGTGGACTCCATCCGCGTTCCGTCCGCATCCCGAACGGAAGCGTGACGCACAACTCTTGACGGTTCACGGCCCAGGGCCCAACCTTTGCCACAGCCTCCCGTGAGGCTTCCCCCCATGTCCGCCGCCAAGACCCATCGCAAGCTGCACCGAGTGGGAGCCATTCTGGTGCTCCTTCCAGCGCTGGTCCTCTTCTCCACGGGGGTGCTGCTGCAGCTCAAGAAGGAAGTCGCCTGGATTCAGCCCCCCACCCAAGAAGGGTCCGCTCCCGGACTTGAGGTCACCTGGGACGAGATCCTGGAGGCCTTGCGCAGTGTCGAGAGCGCTGGGGTCACCTCCTGGGACGATGTGGATCGACTCGATGTGCGCCCGGGAAAAGGAATGGTGAAGGTGCGCTGCGCGAACCGCTGGGAGGTTCAAGTGGATTCGCACACCGGCGCAGTCCTGCAGTCCTCATACCGTCGCTCGGACCTGATCGAGTCTCTGCATGATGGATCCTGGTTCCACGACCGGGCCAAGCTGCTCATCTGGCTTCCAACCGGCCTGATTCTGTGCGGCCTCTGGATAACCGGGCTGTACTTGTGGGTCCTGCCCTACCTCGTGCGCCGCAAACGCAAGCAACCCAAGAGCTGATCCGATGCCTCTCCGTCGCGTCGTCGTCTACTGCGGTTCCAGCTCCGGAGCCCACGACGAGTACGTGGACACGGCACGAGCCCTGGGACGCACCCTTGCGGAACGCGAGATTGAACTGGTCTATGGCGGAGCAAGAGTGGGAACCATGGGTGCGATAGCGGATGCCGCCCTGGAAGCTGGGGGCCGGGTGATCGGAGTCATCCCCAGCACCCTTGTGAAAATGGAGGTGGCCCATGAAGGACTCAGTGAACTCCACGAGGTCGCAACCATGCATGAGCGCAAGGCCTTGATGCTCGAGCTCAGTGACGGGGCCATAACCCTCCCCGGCGGGCACGGCTCACTCGACGAGCTGTTTGAAGCTCTGGCCTGGCTCCAGCTGGAGATCCACTCCATCCCCATCGGCCTACTGAACGTGCGCGGCTACTACGACCATCTCTTGTCCCACCTCAACCACGCTCGGGGCGAGGGCTTCCTGGCACCTGACCACCATGAACTCCTCCTGGTTGGTAAGGACGCAGACCAGCTTCTGGATCAGATGGCCCGGTTCAGGGCTTAGCCGCTGACGGCTGAGGAGAGTCGGCGGCACTCTTCGCACGGCTGAATCGAAATCTGGAGGCAGGCGGCAGTGCCGAATCAGGCGGCGCCCCCTCCGGGGGGATTCCACTCCGCCACGGCACGCTGAATCTCTGACAGATCGGGTGCCACAACCAGGCAGCGGTTCGCGTGGGAGTCCTCTCCCAGGCGGCCCTCGTGATAAGCCAGGGTCGTGTCCGGGTCTTTCAGGAGGTGCCCCGTGAGAACACAGACGACCGTCTCCTCCGGGGCGATGACCCCGCGCAAGGCCAGCTTCTTGGCCCCGGCGAAGGCCGCGCAGCTGGCGGGTTCCGCGCCCAAGCCTGCGCGGTCGACCTCGGCTTTTGCCACGAGGATCTCCTCGTCACTGACAGCAAGAACCTCTCCCCGGGTTTCACGAATGGAACGCACGGCACGCGAAAAGGAAACCGGCTCTCCGATTCGAATGGCTGTGGCGAGAGTCTCGGCGCGGACGGCGTCGAGCCGATCAAAACCTCTGGCGAAGCTGGCGGCAAATGGCGCAGCCCCTTCCGCCTGCACAGCGGCAAGCCGGGGAGTGCGGTCGATCAGGCCCAGCTCCGAGGCCTCTCGGAGCGCCTTCCCAAAGGCCGCGCAGTTGCCCAGGTTCCCCGCGGGGAAGACGATCCAGTCGGGGGCCTGCCACTGAAGCTGCTGCAACATCTCGAAGACGATGGTCTTCTGCCCTTCGATGCGAAAAGGGTTGGCGGAGTTGAGAAGCGCGACCGCCCCGCCGTGTGCGAGCTGCGCCACGATCTTCATGGCGCAGTCGAAGTCGCCCTTCACCCTCAAGACGCGGGCACCGTAGGCCAGCGCCTGAGCGAGCTTGCCACTTGCGGTGGCTGCCTCTGGCAGCAACACAAATGCCGGACAGCCCGCGTGGGCAGCATAGGCGGCAAGGCTGGCCGCGGTATTGCCTGTGGACGCACAGGCCAGCGCCTCCGCGCCACCTGCGATGGCCCGGCTGACGGCCACGGTCATGCCACGATCCTTGAAGGACCCGGTGGGGTTGTGCCCTTCGTGCTTGATGCGCAGCCCTGGAAGGAGAGAGGCCGCACACAGCGACTCGGACCTGTAGAGCGGCGTGTTCCCTTCGGCGAGGGTGACGATCTGGTCCGGGGCGAGTTCGGGATCGACGAGGTCGGCGAAGCGCCACACGCCGCTGGGTTGATCAATCCCTGAGTCGAAGCTCTTCCTGGTCAGGCCCTGTGGAAAGTCGTGCTCAACGTCGAGGAGAGTGTGGGAGTGGGCTCCGTAGTCGAGGGTTACGGTCGGGGGCGAGATGCCGGTGTCGGGATCGATGAGACGAGACATGGCGCTAGCTTGAAGGCAGACGTGGTGAGGGTCCAGGGTTGCTCTCAACCGATTCGCTGGCACCGGGCCATGCGTCAAACGGCTCGTGCAAGCCGAGCGGTCTCCAGGCCCAGAGCGCTAGGCCCGCAACCTCTCCCCGATCTGACGCTCACACTCACTCGCCAAGTGCTCGGCAGTCAGCTCCTCTCCATCCCCCAACGACATGCGCACGAAGAGCGTGTCGCTCGCCGCACACAGGCCCTTGAATCGTGCGTAGTCTTCCTCGGCCAGGCGCGTCGCCAGCACCACCAGATCGTGCTCTGAAGCGTCCAATTCCTGGTCCAACAGAGCGCCTGCAGGTGCCCCCTCTTCAAGCTCCACCCAGCGCAAGGTGTCCAACCCCAGCTCGGAGACCATTCCCTCAGGCCTGGGGCCTTCTGAGGCCAGAACAAGGACTCGAACTCCGGCCAACAGATTCTTGGGAGGGGCCGCGGCGGCACGCCCTCCACCAGATTTTGCCCGGATACTCTTCGCGGTCTGCTCCAGACGCGCCATCAGTTCGGATGCCTTCGTGCTGTCTGCAGGATCATCGAGACGCATGTGACGGTCCACATACACGCGGTGACGGGTCGTCTGCTCCTTGAGCCACAGGAACAGATCGCGCTGGTCACTATCCCCGCGCAGGTCGCAGTGAGCCAAAGCGGTCAACAGGGAAGACTGGGACTCGGCCAGCAAGAACAACAGGTCCGGTGCCGGCACGGGCGACAGTGCGCCTTCGGCTTCCAACTCAAGGCATAGTTCCGCAGCGCGAGCCACGACGTCGTAGCACAGGGCCACCTCCTCCACGCGCTTGTCCTCCGGCAGAGGGCGCGGCGAGTCGAGCATCCATGCATAGCAGTCCTCCAACCCGTCGCGCCGTTCGCGCAGGCTGTCCTCCTCAGCGGACAGGCTTTCTCCATCCGCGCCTGAAGGAGCCTCGCTCCGACGACGGATAGCAAACCGGCAGGCTTCGGATTTCCAGCGAGCACGCTTCACGATCAATTCGAGGTCCACGCCGACGGTCGTCTGGTCCACCGAAGCCGACTCTCGCTGAAGATCCCGCCGACTGGGGTGGGGTGTCAAGGTGCGCTGGGCCAGCACCTCCCCGTCCTCTCCTTCCATCCCGCCCAAGACCGTGCGCAGGTGACTGAGGGCTGCACGCACATCCGCCCTCTCCTGCCCCACTTCGAGCAGGGTGTTCAAGAGCAGGTGCAAGTCGTCAGAAAGTTGCGGGGAGCGGAGCGTGTCCACGGTGTCGGATAAGGCAGATAAATAGGTGACGCCACAAGATGCGTCGGGGAGAGGGGTGCCGAGTGTAGCGCCCCTCTCCCACACCGAGGTCGCAACAGCGAGACGGTCCAAGCCCGACTTGGCACCCTATTCACGGGCATTCCATGGGAAGCCCGCAATCACGGGATTGCTCTTGGAAATGTGTTGAGCCCTTGGATGTCCGGAACAATCGCATCGCGGCTAGAATTGGCCCATGCCGAACCCCCCTGAACCTCATCAGGCCCCCCGCCCCAGGTGCTGGCGCCTCAAACCCCTTGCCGTCGACGGCTTGGAGTCATCCATCGAACCCAGCAGGGAGCGGCTGACGTTGGGACGCTCAGAAGACAACGATGTGGTGCTGGACGGGGAGCTCTACCCGTCCGTCTCCGGCCATCACACCCTGGTCGAGTTCGTGGAAGGAGAGTTGTGGGTCGAGGATCTCGGGTCGCGGAACGGAACCTATATAGATGGCGAGACCATCACCCGCACGACGATCAACCTGGGCACCCAGATTCAACTCGGGACCATTGGACCGCGCTTCGCCGTGGTCTCCAGCGAGCCTCTGTCTCAGACAATGTTCGTCGATCCCAAGGCCATGCAAGCGACGATGGGAAAGGTCTCGGAGAAGCAGGTCCATGAACTGGTCCAGCGCAGGGCGGTCCGGACCTACGTGGGCGTGACGGTCCTATGCGTAGCGCTGGCCGCCGTTCTGTTCTGGTGGACCCGAGATGCCATGCGCACGAACAAGGGGGAGATGACCGCGACCATGGAGGAAGCCAACACGGCTCAGCGTGAACGGGATGCACAGGTCAGTGACGAGCTGCGTCTTGCGCGCGGGGTGATCAAGCAATTGCAGGAGTTGAACGCGATCCACGAGGAAGAGCGAATCGAGCGAGAGCGAGAGCGAGAGAGCCTGACCCAGGCACTGAAGGAGCGTGTGGAGGAGCGGGAGAACGCTGCGGAGGCTCTGGGTGAGCGCCTGGTAGCCCTTGAAGGCACCGACGAACAAGGGGAAGAAATCCGGCGCCTGTCGCGCCTGATCGAGGAGACCCAGGCTGATCTGCGCGAAGCTCGCACACAGCTGACCTCCTTCAATCCCGTCAACCTGGAGCAGGCCCGCCTGGCCGGCGTCAGCCATGTTCGCCGGACCGTTGTCCTCCTTGAGGTGGAGGTGGCCCTGATCAATTCCGAGACCATGGAGCTGCTCTACCTGTCGCGCGACAGCGAACCCAATTTTGATGGGCGCGGCATCCCCGTGATCATGGAGTCCAGCGGTTCGGGCTTCTGCGTCGACGAAAATGGCTGGATCCTGACCAACGCCCATGTGGCCAATCCGCATCAGGGGGATCTCCTTGCCATGGCAAGCGAGCTTCCCATCGCCACCCAGACCTCTATCTATGCGGTGTTCTCCGGAACGCAAGAGCGCCACCACGCCGAGCTGGTCAAGGTCGCTGATGACGACATCGACCTGGCCCTCGTGCGCATCGAACCGTTCATGGGAATGCCCCACCTCAACGACTTCAACCTGGAGAGTGTCGCACCCGAACCCGGGGGCGACCTGTACTTGCTGGGTTTCCCTCTCGGCAACTTTGCCCTGCAGGAGGGGCGCACGGTGATCGCCTCCACGTTCCGCGGGATCCTCTCTCGCATAGTGGACGGTAGCCTGCAGGTGGACGCCGGAGTGCACCCCGGCAACAGCGGTGGTCCCATCACGGACCCGCTTGGTCGCGTGATCGGCATCGTCTCCAGCGTCCAGGCCACGCCCGAGCAGACGGCCGTATACACCATCGGGTATGGGATACCGATTGCCGATGCGTCGAGCATCTGGCCACCCACCGATCCCCAAGCGACTGAGGACGAGTGAGCGCTTCTCCCGGGAGGCGCTATGCGCATGGGGTCACGGACTCTACAAACGAGCGCGCCCTGGCCGAGATGGCGGAGGGCACCGCTCGCGATGGCGACTGGCACGTGGCGGATGAACAGACCGCGGGCCGTGGGCGCCTGGGCCGGAAGTGGCACAGCCCGGCCGGACAGGGCCTCTACCTGAGCCTGGTCCACTGCCCGAGTGAGCCCCTGCCTGCGGCGGCCGCTTCAATGGCAGCGGGCCTGGCATTGCTCGACACCCTCAACACTCTGGGAGTCATCGAAGCGAAACTGCGGTGGCCGAATGATGTGATGGTCCAAGGCGCCAAGCTGGCCGGGATCTTGGTGGAGACCCGCGGCTGGAATCCCAATGCACCCGCCTATGTGGTCGGGATGGGCGTCAACGTCACGGGGTCCGAGCTGCCTCAGGCTCTGCACGACGAACGGGAGGTGGTCAGCCTCGCCCAGCTGGGCCTCGGGGCCACGGCCGAGGAGTTGGAGGATCCCCTCCTTGGTCGGCTTCACCACCGCCTGGCCCAGGCCGCTGGCCCAAACCGCGGTGACATCTGTGAGGACTACCTCGCCTCCCTGGATCTGAGTGGTGCCCACGTTCTGGCCCAGGCGGGATCCACCCAGGCACAAGGTCCCATCGGGGGTCTCGACTTCGATCGGGGAATCGGGATCCAAACCGACCAGGGCATGACATGGCTCCCGCTGGAGTTCCTGGTGAGGTTGGACCGCGTGCAGTGATGTGGGCTCCTGCGGTGGTCAGCGGCAGCGCTCGCCACTAGGATAGTCCGGCCAGAACCCAAAGAAGGTCCGATTCTCGGGCCCAAACGGCAATTGATCATGGAACGACACGACGGGCGTACACCTCAAGCCACTCGCGAGATCTCCTTTCAGCGAGGCTTTACCGACCGCTCCCAGGGCTCGGTGCTGGCCTGCTTTGGAGACACTCGGGTGCTCTGCACGGCGACCGTCACCGACGGCGTCCCGCACTTTCTCAAGGGCAAGGGCCGCGGCTGGTTGACGGCCGAGTACTCCATGCTGCCCTCCTCCACGAACACCCGTAAGAGCCGCGATCGCAATGGCCGGGTGGACGGACGCTCGGTCGAGATCCAGCGCCTGATCGGGCGTAGCCTGCGCGCCGTGGTCGACCTGACCCAGATGACCGAACGCACGATCTGGGTGGACTGCGACGTACTGCAAGCCGACGGAGGCACGCGCACGGCGGCCATCAGCGGTGCCTACGTGGCTCTGCACGATGCCATGACCTGGATGGACGAGAAGCGCGTTCTGCGCGGCTGGCCCCTGACCGCACAGCTGGGTGCGATTTCGGTCGGCGTGGTGGATGGGACGCCCGTTTGCGACCTCGACTA
Source organism: Planctomycetota bacterium (assembly GCA_002720975.1). Taxonomy (GTDB): domain Bacteria; phylum Planctomycetota; class UBA1135; order UBA1135. Next base: position 25,366 of record PBIX01000016.1, read on the forward strand.
CCCCGAGGACAGCAAGGCCGAGACAGACATGAACATTGTCATGACCAGTGCCGGGTCATTCGTCGAGGTCCAGGGCTCGGCTGAGGGTGCGCCCTTTGACCGCGAGCAGCTGGACACGATGCTGGAGCTGGGCGAGGGCGGAATCGCCCATATTTTCGCCCAGCAGAAAGCCGCCCTTGAAGGGTAGGTCGTGATGGGACTGCAGGAGGTCTTGATCGCTTCGGGCAACGCGAAGAAGGTCCGCGAGATTCGCGGATTGCTCGCGCCATTGTCCGTCCGTGTCCTGACCTCCGAGGAAGTCGGCCCGCTGCCGGAGGTGATCGAAGACGCCCCGACCTTTGCGGGCAACGCCGCGAAGAAGGCCCATGAGACCGCGTGCGCCACAGGCCGCTGGTGCCTGGCGGATGATTCGGGTCTGGAAGTGGAGGCTCTCGATGGAGCCCCCGGCGTTCTCTCCGCGCGCTTCGCGGGCGAGCACGGCGACGATGCAGCCAACAACGAGAAGCTCCTGACGCTCCTGGAAGGCAAGGCCCCCGAGCAACGTGGGGCCCGCTTTGTCTGCGCACTGGCCCTGGCCAACCCCGAGGGTGAAGTCATCGCGCAATTCGAGGGCTCTGCCGAGGGCCAAATCCTCGATGCGCCCCGTGGGTCAGGCGACTTTGGCTACGATCCGCTGTTTCTCTTCACCGAAGAAGGTCACGATCAGACGGGACAGGGATTCGCCGAACTCGCCCCCGAGGCCAAGAGCGCCATCAGCCATCGTGGCCGAGCCCTGAAAAAGTTCATCCAACATCTCGCCGCCCTCGAAGTCTCCTGACGCCTGAGCACCCGTGGACTCCAAGTACATACGCAACTTCTCGATCATCGCGCACATCGACCATGGCAAGTCGACGCTGGCGGATCGCATGCTGGAGGTCACCAACACCGTGGAGAAGCGGGCCATGAAGGACCGCCTGCTTGACGACATGGAGCTGGAGCGCGAGCGAGGCATCACCATCAAGGCGCGCTCGGTCACCATCCATCACGAGAAGGATGGACAGACCTACCAGCTCAACCTGATCGACACGCCCGGGCACGTCGACTTCAACTACGAGGTGGAGAAGTCCATGCAGGCCTGTGAAGGAGCCATCCTGCTGGTGGACGCCTCTCAAGGAGTCGAGGCCCAGACCGTGGCCAATGCCTTCCTGGCCATCGAAGCCGAGCTGGCCGTCATCCCCGTCCTCAACAAAACTGATCTGGCCCACTCTCGGCCCGATGAGGTCTGTGAGGAGATCGAGAACAGCTTGGCCATCGAGGCCACCGACGCCGTACGCATCTCCGCCAAGACCGGGGAAAACGTAGAGCAGGTACTCGATCGCATTGTGGATGAGGTGCCTGCCCCGAGCGGGGACAAGGACGGCCCCCTGCGTGCCCTGATCTTTGACGCCGTCTACGACGAATACCGCGGAGTGATCGTGTACTTGCGGATCGTGGATGGCTCCCTGAGCAAGCGGGACCGGGTACGCATGATGAGCGTCGGCAAGGTCTACGAGACCACCGAGATCGGTCACTTCGCACCGCAGATGGTCCCTTGCGAGAGCCTGCACGTGGGCGAGGTGGGCTACTTCATCTCCAACATCAAGGCCCTGGGCGACGTGCGGGTAGGCGACACCGTGACCATGCACAAAGGCGCGGACGTCGAACCTCTACCCGGCTACCGCGAACCCCAACACATGGTGTTCGCCGACTTCTACCCCACCAACCCCGGGGATTACGAGGTCATGCGTGACGCGCTCGAAGCTCTATGCCTCTCGGACTCCTCACTGACTTTCGAGGCCGTCTCCTCAGACGCACTGGGCTTTGGATACCGCTGCGGCTTCCTGGGCCTGCTGCACATGGAGATCATCGAGCAGCGACTGGAGCGCGAGTACGACCTCGACCTGATCCAGACCGCGCCGTCTGTGACCTACGAGATCTTGACGACGGATGGAGAGGCCAAGCTCATCCACTCTCCCGGGACGTTGCCGAGTCCGGATCAGTACGACGAGCTGCGCGAGCCCATCGCGCGCGTCAGCATGCTCCTGCCCACCGAGCACATCGGTTCGGTTCTGCAGATCTCCACGGATCACCGCGGCACCTTCGTGCGCCAGGAGCACATCTCCCCCACACGCGTCCAGCTGGTGTTCGACATCCCGCTGGCGGAGATCATGTACGACTTCTACGACAAGCTGAAGTCCTCCACACGCGGGTTCGGAACGCTGAACTATGAGGTCACCGGCTACCGTGCAGACAACCTGGTCAAGCTGAACATCCTCGTGGCGAGCAAGGAGGTCGACGCGCTCTCCTCCATCGTGCACTCCTCGCGAGCCGATGCCCGGGGCCGAGCGGTCCTCAAGAAGCTGCGCAAAGAAATCCCACGCCACATGTTCGAGGTACGACTGCAGGCCGCAGTGGGATCCAAGATCCTCGCCCGCGAGAGCATCGCCGCCCTACGCAAGGACGTGACCGCCAAGTGCTACGGCGGTGACATCTCGCGTAAGCGCAAGCTGCTTGAGAAGCAGAAGGCGGGCAAGCGGCGCATGCGACAGGTGGGAGCCGTGGATATCCCCCAGAAGGCGTTCCTTTCCGTTCTCGGCGGGGACGACAAGTAGGGCCTGCTCGCTAGAATGTCGCCCAGCCCATCTACTGCCGTGACCAAGAAGACCGACCCCACCACCGAGCGCACCCACCCCTGGCGGGACAACATCGAGGCCATCACGGTCTCGATCATCATCATTGTCCTGTTCAAGTACTTCATTCTTGAGGCATACAAGATCCCGACCGGCTCCATGCAGCCGACCTTGATGGGCTGGGACGATGGAGAGGGTGGTGGTGTGTTCGACCGGGTGTTGGTGGACAAGTTCTCGTTTCACTACCGCGACCCCGAGCGCTTCGAGGTTGTCGTCTTCCGCTACCCCCTCGACCAGTCCAAGAACTTCATCAAGCGTGTGGTCGGTGTCGGCCCCGAGTCTCTGGAGATTCGCGGCGGCGATCTCTACTCGGCACCCTTGGGAACGGCCAATGGGAGCGACGACTTCAAGATCATCAGGCGCTCCCGGTCGGTCCTGAACGCTCAACTCAAGTCCCTGGACGTCGCAGGCGAGTGGCGCCTGGATGGGGACAACTGGCGCTCGGTGGGCCAATCGATCAGCGCCTCGGGTGCGGGCCAGGCCGTCTTCCCGCGAACCTCCAACAACATCCGAGACCAATACGCAGACGGGTATCCCGGCAAGCTCGGAGCCCTGCAGAACATTGCGGGCAAGCGCTCGGGAGCCAATGCCGTGGGTGACGTGCGCGTGACAGGCACCATCGCCGCCGCTGCAGAGTGCTCTGAGTTCTTCGTCGAGCTGCGCGAGGGGGCCATACACTACCGCTTCGCCCTGCCCGGCCCCGCCGCGGACGAAGCGGCCAAGCCCTACGTACGCACACACAACTCACGCACGGGTTTGGACACCCGCAAGAAGCTGGCCGTCTCGCCCTGGAAGCTCCCCACGGGATCAGCTGTGGACTTCGCAGCCCAGAATGTGGACGACCTGCTCGAGCTGGAAGTGGATGGTGAGGTCGTGTTGACCTTCGAGATCCCCGCGGCGACCGAACGCACGTGCACCGTCTCGCTGGTGACAGAAGGCGGTGGTGCCGAGTTCACCGAGCTCGGCGTTGCTCGCGATATCTACTACACAAGCGCAGGCCAGCGGACCACGAGCTGGGACATCCCGGCGGACCACTTCGTGATGCTGGGCGATAACACCCAGGACTCTTCTGATGCGCGCGACTGGAACCTCACACGCTTCGAGGTGCCGACCGAGGACGGCCAGACGGAACTGGTGCGTGGCAACAACCGCGGCACGGAGAACCCGATCATCGTCGCCAACGAACAGGGCAAGGCCACGGTGTTCATGCAAGACGAGTTCGGCGAACGCTGGGTCTTCCCCAGGGACAGCGCCCGCTCACTGGGTCCCGTAGGATTAGCTCTCGTGCCCCGCTCCCTGATCCGAGGACGTGCAGTCCTCGTGGTCTGGCCCTTGGCCCCCTCTCTTGACATCTATCGCCTCAAGTGGGTGCGTTGAATCCGGTTTGATCATGAGCGCCTCTACCCAAACCCTGCTGCGCGTTGAAGGACTGGTGAAGTCCTACAAGGGCCGGCGCGTGGTGGACGGCGTCTCGTTCTCCGTGGAGCCCGGCGAAATCGTGGGCCTCCTGGGTCCGAACGGTGCAGGCAAGACCACCAGCTTTCGCATGACGGTGGGTATCGTCGCGGCCGATGCAGGCACCGTGACCCTGCTTGGCAACGAGTGCGCCTCCATGCCCATGTACAAGCGTGCGCGACTGGGAATGGGCTATCTGCCCCAGGAGACGAGCGTCTTCCGCCAGATGTCGGTACGCGACAACCTGCTGGCGGTGCTTGAGGCCCTGCCCTATCCGCGGGCCAAGCGCATGCAGGAGATGGAGCGTCTGCTCAACGAGCTTGAGCTCACGCACCTGTCCTCAAACCGCGCCGACACCCTCTCGGGCGGTGAACGCCGTCGGCTGGAGCTGGCCCGCTCACTCGCCACGAAGCCGTCGATCCTCCTGCTGGACGAGCCTTTCGCCGGCGTGGACCCCATCAACGTCGAGGAGATCCAGCGCCTCATCCAACAGCTCAGGGACCAGGGGATCGGCATGCTGATCACCGACCACAACGTGCGCGAGACCCTGGCCAGCACCGACCGCGCCTACATCATCCACCAGGGACAGATCCTGCGAGAAGGATCGGCCGATGACCTGGTGCAGGACGAGCGTGTGCGTGAGGTCTATCTGGGTAAGAGCTTCGAATCCTCGCCCGACTAGGCACAGGTGCGGAGTTCCACACCTTGCTCCCCCATCCGCCCGCCTATATCCTGTTGCGCCCAAAACCGACCCGGATCTCGTCCCCTGATCCGGGCACCCACACCCCCCAGCCCCCGATCCGATGAACATCATCGCCTGTGTCAAGCGCGTCCCCACCACGGACGCTGAAGTACGCTTCAAGGCCGACGCCTCTGGGCTCGAGACCGACAGCCTGCCCTACATGATCTCGTTCTACGACGAGATCGCCCTGGAGCAGGCCGTGCTCACCAAGGAAGCACTTGGTGGCGAGGTCACGGCTCTCAGCTTGGGCCCCGCGAGTGGCTCCAAGGAGATCCGCGAGTGCCTGGCCAAGGGCGCCGACAAGGCCGTGATCCTGACCGACGACGAGTGGATGTCGTCCGACTGCCGCGCAACCGCCAAGCGCCTGGCCGCCGCCATCGGTGAGCTGGACGCCCAGCTGGTCTTCATGGGGCGTGTGGCCACGGACCGGGACAATGCCGCCGTGGGTCCCATGTGCGCGACCTACCTCGGGTGGGCCTGCGTCAGCGGCGTGATCGAGATGGAGTGCGGTGAGGACAAGGGCACGGCCAAGGTCGAGACCGAGAACGGGATCGAAACGGTCGAGTTCAGCCTGCCTGCCGTCATCACCTGCAACAAGGGCCTCAACACCCCGCGCTACGCCGGCCTCAAGGGGATCATGGCCGCCAAGAAGAAGCCTCTGGAAGAGCAGGCCCCGGCCGAGGCCGATGGGCAGGCCGTCCTCTCAACCGTCATTGCTCCCCCCGCTCGCCCCGAGGGTCGCATCGTCGGAACCGGCGCCGAGGCCATACCCGCACTGATCGACGCCCTCCGCAACGAGGCTCAGGTCCTCTAGCCCCCCTTCATCGCCATGACCACCCTCGTTGTTTTTGTTGAACACTCCGGCGGCAACGCCCGTCGCGGATCCCTTGAGGCCCTCGGGGCCGCGCACGCCGCAGGCTGCGATTGCATCGCGGTACTCGCCGGCGCGGATGCCGCCCAGGCGGCCCAGACCCTGGGTGGCAGCGGTGCCACCAAGGCCGTTGTCCTGACCGGGCCCGCGGAGCACAGCGCCGACGCCGTGGCCAGCGCCATGGCGGAGGTCGTAGGTGCCCAGGGTGCAGACGGCTTCCTGGCGGCCAGCACCCACCACGGACAGGACCTGGCCGCGCGCGTGGCCGCGCACCTGGACTCGGTCCTCTTCAGTGATTGCACGGGCCTCACCAGCGAGGGCGACTCCCTCAGCGTGCAGCGCTCCTGGCTCGCGGGCAAGGCCATCGCACAGCTGACCAGCACGGCGCCCGCCTTCTGCTGCACCACACGCCTCAACGTCTTTGAGGTCTGTGAAGGTGAAGGCAGCGTGGAGGTGAGCGAGCACGCCATCTCCGCCGAGCCCAAGACGCGCGTGGTCTCCATCGAAGCCAAGGGCGACTCCAAGCTCGACGTCAAGGAGGCTCCGGTCGTCGTCTCCGGCGGTCGGGGTATGAAGGAGGCCGAGCACTTCTCTCTCATCGAGGACCTCGCCGCGGCTTTCGGCAACGCCGCCGTCGGCGCATCGCGGGCCGTCGTGGACACGGGCTGGCGCCCCCACAGCGAGCAGGTCGGCCAGACGGGCAAGGTCGTCGCGCCCCAGCTCTACGTGGCGGTGGGTATCTCCGGTGCCATCCAGCACCTTGCGGGCATGCGCACCTCCGGCACCATCGTGGCCATCAACAAGGACGCGGAGGCCCCCATCTTCAAGGTGGCCGACTATGGCATCGTCGGCGATGCCTTGGAGATCGTCCCGGCCCTCGCGGAAGCCGTAAGGGCTGTGAAAGCGGAAGGCTAGCTGCGGACCTCGGATTGACGGCAATGCCGTAGGGTGTGGGGCATGAAGACCATGCCCTCCCGCGTCGTTGTCCTCTCCGCAACCTCCCTCCTCCTCTGCCTGACCGTACAGGCTCAGGACAGTGCGCCCGAGGTCCTGCGCCATCGCCTCTTCGACCGCATGGCCGAGGCCGAGTGGACGGGAATCCCGACGAGCGACGCCAAGGGCGAGACCACGACGGCCCAGTGGGACTTCACGGACTCCGCGCCGGAGAAGATCTGGTACGGGCGTGACAAGGGGCGCAGGCTTGAGTGGGACACCGAGTTCGGCGGCCTTGAGAGCGAGGGCGGACTGACCGGCGGCAGGTTGCGCCTGGGTCCAGGCGTGCCCGAGGACAACAGCCGCGCCGTGATCCTCATGCCCAGCGGCGGTCTGACACGGGTACACATTTCGGGCCGCGTTCGACTGGAGAACAACGAGAAGGCCGCCGACTCGACCCAGCGCGAGTGCCTGCGTGTGGTGGAGCATCGGGGCATGGTGACGGACCCCACCACGCGCTCCCGTTTCCGCCGTAGCGGCTATCCCAAGCGCGTCTCCCGCCGGCACGACCCCTCCGGCTGGGACACTTTTGACCTGACCTTCATTACGGGCTCCACCACCGCCTGCCTGGAGCTGCAGCTCCTGCACCGCAGCGGCGACAGCGAGGCAGCCACGACCTACTTCGATGACGTGCGTGTGGAGCAGACGAGCCTGAGTCTGCCCGAGGTCATCGAGCACATCACCCAGAACTACAAGCCCCGGGACGGCAGCGAGTCCCAGACCCCCTGGCGCCTGCGGGTGGAGTTGATGGGCGAGGTGCGCGACGCGGTCCTGATCCCGCCCCCCGCCAGCCTCGCGATCCCCGCCGCAATCCCCAGCGCCGTCAGCAAGCCGCACCTGCGCTTCCAGTACAGCATGACCCCTGAAGCCCAGCGGGCCGAGGGCGACGGTGCCTATATAGATGTCTCCTTTGAAGACGGTGCCGGAGTGAAGACCTCCCTGGGCCGGGTCAGCGTGGATCCGCGCAACGACCGTGATCACCGCTTCTGGCTGAAGGCCAACCTGGACCTGGGCGCCGTCGCCGGACAGCAGGGCCGGATTATCTTCACCTCGTCCGACATGGACGACGAACCCGACCTGTTGGACACGGTGCTGGTGGCCACCCCGCGCATCGAGCCGGCCGAGCAGGCCCCGACTCCATTCAACGTGCTGCTGATCGGCGTCGACACCCTGCGCGCCGATCACCTCTCGGTCTTCGGCTACGAGCGCCCCACCACTCCGAACCTCGCGGCACTCGCCGACCAGGGTGTGCGCTTCAGTCAGACCCGGTCTCAGGCGCCTTGGACCCTGCCGTCCTTCTCGTCGATCATGACTTCCCTGTACCCCTCGGCCCACGGCGCCGGGCGCGGCGGGCACGACGAGTGGACCCCCATCGATCCGACCACCACCGCCCTGGCCGAGATCCTCTCGCGTGTGGGTTATGAGACCCAGGGCATGGTGGCCAACGGTCTGATCTCGCCCAAGTACGGGTTGGACCAGGGCTTCGAGGCTTATCGTTTCGGTTGGAACATGGAGTCGGCCATGACCGACGCGCCGAAGGTCTCCGCCTTCGTGGAGGAGCACACGACCACGCCCTGGTTGCTCTTCTGGCACATCATGGATCCGCATCTGCCCTACACCACCGAGGCCAGCTTCCGCGAGGCCTTCACCGATCCAGCCTACGACGGTCGCTTCAAGAGCCGGCGCGGGGCCTACGTACCCTTCGAGGTGCTCGACCCCCGTCCGGGCCGGCGTTGGTTCGTGCACGAGGGTCCGCCTCCTCCGCCGGATCTGGAAGAGGCCGACCGTCAGTTCGTGCACGACTACTACGACGCTGAGCTGGCCGAGGTGGATGCTGCCATTGGGCAGGTGCTCGACGCCGTGCGCGCCAGCGGTCAGTGGGATCGCACGATCATCGGATTCGTGGCTGACCACGGCGAGGGTCTCGGTGACCACAACCACTACCACCACGGCTACACCCTGCACGACGACCAGGTGCATATCCCGATGATCCTCCGCATCCCCGGCTCACACGAGGGCCGGGACGTAACGCGCCCCGTGGCCGCCATCGACCTCGCCCCCACCATCCTGGGCGCCCTGGGTCTGGAGCCCCCGGACTTCTTCCACGGGGTGGATCGTCTGGCGGCGGATGCGCCCGAGAATGACGCCTTCTTCATCGAGTACCCCACCTACGACTCCTCGGCCCAAAAAGCCTGGGTCCTGGGTCGCTTCAAGTACCTGCACGACCCGGTGTTCCACACCGAGGCCCTGTACGATCTGGTGGCGGACCCCGGTGAGATGACGAACGTCGCCGATCAGCATCCTGAAGTGGTCGCGCGGGCCAAGGCCGCCATGGACGCCTTCCGCTGGGAGCAGCTGCAGCGCGGCCGCTACCAC